>DAIEMM010000097.1 GCA_027349605.1 Anaeromyxobacteraceae bacterium | reverse complement strand
CGACGCGGTCCACGCCGAGGGCGGGAAGATCGCGCTCCAGATCCTGCACGGCGGCCGCTACGGCTACCACCCCTTCTCGGTGGCGCCCTCCCGCATCAAGGCCCCCATCAACCCCTTCACGCCTCGTGAACTGACGCCGGGCGGGGTGGAGCGGCAGATCCGCGCCTTCGCGCGCTGCGGCGCGCTGGCCCGCGAGGCCGGCTACGACGGCGTCGAGGTGATGGGGTCGGAGGGCTACTTCGTCAACGAGTTCCTGGCCCCGCGCACCAACCGGCGCACCGACCGCTGGGGCGGGAGCTACGAGAACCGGATGCGGCTGCCGGTGGAGATCGTCTCCCGGCTCCGCGAGGCGGTGGGGCGCGACTTCATCGTGATCTTCCGGCTCTCCCTGCTCGACCTCGTCCCCGAGGGCAGCAGCTGGGACGAGGTGGTCCTGCTGGCCCGGGCGCTCGAGGCGGCCGGGGTGACCCTCCTCAACACCGGCATCGGGTGGCACGAGGCGCGCGTCCCCACCATCGCCACCTCGGTGCCACGTGGCGCCTTCACCTGGGTGACCCGGAAGCTGAAGGGGCTGGTGGGCATCCCGGTCTGCACCACCAACCGCATCAACACCCCGGAGGTGGCCGAGAAGGTGCTCGCCGACGGCGACGCCGACATGGTCTCGATGGCCAGCCCGTTCCTGGCCGACCCGGAGTTCGTGAACAAGGCGGCGGCGGGGCGGGCCGACGAGATCAACACCTGCATCGCCTGCAACCAGGCCTGCCTGGACCACGTCTTCCAGCGGAAGACCTGCTCCTGCCTGGTGAACCCGCGGGCCTGCCACGAGACCGTGCTCACCTGGAAGCCCGCCACCACCCGCAAGAGGGTGGCGGTGGTGGGGGCGGGGCCCGCCGGGCTCGCCTGCGCCACCCTGCTCGCCGAGCGGGGGCACGCGGTCGACCTGTTCGACGGCGCCGCCGAGGGCGGCGGCCAGTTCAACATGGCGCGCCGCATCCCCGGCAAGGAGGAGTTCGCCGAGACGCTGCGCTACTTCCGCCGCCGCATCGAGGTCACGGGCGTGCGCCTCCACCTGGGCCGCCGGGTCGGCGCCGGCGAGCTGGCGGCCGGGGGCTACGACGACGTGGTGCTCGCCACCGGCGTCGTCCCGCGCGACCCGCACATCCCGGGGCAGGATCACCCCAAGGTGCTGACCTACGTCGACGTCCTCTCGGGCGGGAAGCCGGTGGGGCGGCGGGTCGCGGTGGTGGGGGCGGGCGGGATCGGCTTCGACGTGGCCGAGTTCCTGGTCCACGACGCCCACGGGCCCGACCTGGCCGCCTGGATGGCGGAGTGGGGGGTGGTCGACCCGGAGACCGCGCGCGGCGGCCTCGCCGCCCCCCGCCCTCCCCCACCGGCGCGGGAGGTGATCCTCCTGCAGCGGAAGGCCACCCGGCCGGGGGCCACCCTGGGGAAGACCACCGGCTGGATCCACCGCTCGGCGCTCAAGGCCCGCAAGGTGGAGATGCTGGGGGGGGTGAACTACGAGCAGATCGACGACCGGGGGCTCACCATCAGCCTCGGGAAGGAACGCCGGAGGTCCCGGCTCCTCGAGGTGGACACCGTGGTGCTGTGCACCGGGCAGGAGCCGCTGCGGGAGCTCCAGGGCCCGCTCCAGGCGGCCGGGGTGCGCGTCCACCTCATCGGCGGAGCCGACGTGGCCGCGGAGCTGGACGCCAAGCGGGCCATCGACCAGGGCACGCGGCTGGCCGCGCGCCTCTGAGACGCACTGCGCAATGCTCCGGGGCGCCCGGCAGGGTTAGACTTTCGGGTCGCCGGCCGGGCCACCCGGACGGCGAGATGCTCGAACCCCACGCAGTGGAGGTGCCCATGGCGCTCCGGATCCTCTCGGCAGCATTGCTGTCCCTCCTCCTCGTCGGCAGCGAGGCCCGTGCGGCCACGGTGCCCGGCGTCACCGACACCGAGATCACCATCGGCATCACCGGCCCGCTCTCCGGTCCGGCCGCCGCGTGGGGCACGATCGCGCTGGCCTCGGAGGCCTACGCGAACCACGTGAACGCGCAGGGCGGGGTGCACGGCCGCAAGCTCAAGATCGTCCTCAAGGACGACGGCTACAACCCGGGCCGCGCCGTGGCCAACTTCAACGAGATGAAGGACTCGGTCTTCGCGGTGATCGGAACCGTGGGCACCGCCGTCCTGAACGCGAACAAGGACCTGGTCGCCGACGCGGGACTCCCGCTCGTCTACCCGCTGGGCAACGTGCAGGTGTTCGCCAAGCAGCCCAGGGAGAAGGTCCGGACCGTGTTCCAGGTCTACCCGGACTACGCCGACGAGGCCGAGTTCCTGGTGGGCCAGGCCGCCAAGCTCGAGAAGGTGAAGAAGCTGGGCTTCTTCGGCCAGAACGACGACTACGGCAAGCAGGGCCTCGAGGGCGCCAGGCGCGGGGTCGCCAAGAACCCCGGCGTGGCCATCGTCGGCGAGGTCTTCTACGAAGTCACCGACCGTGAACTGGGAACCCAGGCCCTCAAGATGAAGGACTCGGGCGCCGAGGCGGTCATGATCTACGCCACCGCCACCCACGCGGCCGGCCTCGTCAAGGAGATGGCCAAGGTCGGGTACCGCCCCAAGATCTTCGCGTCCTTCACCCTCTACGACCGCGACACCATGTTCCGGCT
>DAIEMM010000096.1 GCA_027349605.1 Anaeromyxobacteraceae bacterium | reverse complement strand
GCGTCGGGCAACCGCCGGCTCTCGAAGTGGGAAGACTCGGCATAGGCACTGGCGTAGATCGCGTACAGGTCGTGGCTCGTCATCTGTCCTGCCTCCTCGAGGGAAGCTCCTCACCGCCCGACCCACCCGACGCCCTGGGAGCGACTTCCCGGCTCCATTCTCCCGATGCAGGTGGAGTTTCCGGGGCGCTCCGGTGACGATCCACGGACGATCCACGCGTTCGACCTCGCCACCCGTCCGCCACCGGGGCGTCACGGAACCCTGGCATGCAGGAGGGGTGGAAGCCCTGCTCGAGCGGATCGGAGAACTACCCCAGTGGCAGGTCGCGCTCGCGGCTTCCTGGATCCTGCTCCAGGCCTGCGTGTTGCCCTCGGTGCCGGAGGAGATCGTCACCACGACCCTGGGCATGCTGGTGGCCCAGGGGCGCATCTCACCGGCCCTGGCGTTCGCGGCGGTGCTGGTCGGGCTCCTCCCGGCCAACTCGGCCATGGTGTTCCTGGGCAGCCTGGGGCGATCCCGGATCGGCCGAGGCGGCCGGCTCGACCGGCTTCTCGGCTCCCCGCAGGTGGCCGTCGCGCTGGCCGCCATCCGGCGCCACGGGCCGGGGCTCGTGCTCGTGACCCGTTTCATCCCCTTGGTGCGGGCACCGGTCTACCTGGCGACCGGGCTGTCCGGCCTCCCGATCCGGCGCTTCTTCGCGCTCGACGCCCTGGCCGCCTGTGCCCAGGTGCCGCTCCTTCTCTGGATTGGCTCGCGCCTGGGGCGGCACGCGACCCCGCAGGAGGCCTGGACGCGCATCGGGTGGCTGTCCGTCGGGTTCGTCGCTCTCGCGCTCCTGACCGTCCTCGTCCGGCGCCGCCGGGCAGCCGTCGACGAGGTCGATCCGGATGGGCAAATCGGGCATGGCCCGCACCGCGATCTCCCGGGCCTCGTAGACGACGACGTTCGAGTGGGTGTTCCGGGTGAGGAGGGGGCGCCGGAGTGAATTCCCGGCACCGGCCGCAGGTGGACGTTCACGGCCCCTTCCCCCGCCCGACGTCGCTGTGGGTGAATCGAGGACGATGCGGACGCCGGTGACACGGAAGCGCTTCCCGCCGAGCGCGATCAGCTTCGCCGACGGCTCGATACGCGCCGTCTACGGCTTCGACTCGCCCTCGCCCGCCCGGCTGCCCGGGTGGCGCACGTCGGTCCCCCGGACCATGTAGACCACCATCTCGGCCACGTTGGTGGCGTGGTCCCCGAACCTCTCGAGCTGCTTGGCCGCGAAGAGGATGCTCGTGGCCCTGCGGATGACGCGCGAGTCCTCCATCATGTAGGCGAGCAGGTCGTTGAAGAGCCGGTGGTACAGGGCGTCGAGCATGTCGTCGCCCGCGATGACCTCCTCGGCCTTCCTCGCGTCCTTCTCCACGAAGGCGTCGAGCGCCTTGTCGAGCTGGGCGCCGGAGAGGTCGGCCAGCTCGTTCAGGTCGTGGAACGGCTTCGACGGCGGGGACTGGGAGAGGTCGAGCGCCCGCTCGGCGACGTTGACGGCGAGATCGCCCATGCGCTCGAGGTCGGTGACGACCTTGAGGGCGGTGGTGATGAAGCGGAGATCGCTGGCGGCCGGTTGCCGGAGCGCGAGCAGCCTCCGGCACATCTCGTCGATCTCCACCTCGGCGCGGTTCACGTCCCGGTCGCCGGCGATCACCTTCTCGGCGAGGGCGGTGTCCCGCTCGGTGAGCGCTCGGACGCTTCCGGCCATGGCGGCCTCGACGCTGCCTCCCATGGCGAGGAGCCGGTCGCGAAGCTGGGCGAGCTCGGCCTCGTAGACCTTGTCGGTGTGGGTCGCTGGGGTCATGGCCTACCCGAACTTGCCGGTGACGTAGTCCTCGGTGCGCTTCTCCGAGGGATTGGTGAAGATCTTCTCGGTCGGGCCGACCTCGACGAGATCTCCCATGTAGAAGAAGGCGGTCTGATCGGAGACGCGTCCGGCCTGCTGCATGTTGTGGGTCACGATCACGATGGTATAGCGCTCCTTGAGCTCGTGGATCAGGTCCTCGATCTTGGCGGTGGCGATGGGGTCGAGGGCGCTGGCGGGCTCGTCCATGAGCAGCACCTCCGGCTGCACGGCGAGCGCGCGGGCGATGCAGAGCCGCTGCTGCTGCCCTCCGGAGAGCGAGAGCGCGCTGGCGCCGAGCCGGTCCTTCACCTCGTCCCAGAGCGCCGCCTGGCGCAGCGTGCGCTCCACGATCTCGGCGTGGTCGCCGGGGACGCGGTTCAGCTTCAGGCCGGCCGCGACGTTGTCGCGGATGGACATGGTGGGGAAGGGATTGGGCCGCTGGAAGACCATGCCCACCCTGCGCCGCAGGGTGACGGGGTCGACGTCCCGCCCGAGCAGGTCCTTGCCGTCGATGCGGAGGGTGCCCTCCGCCCGCGCTCCGGGGATGAGCTCGTGCATGCGGTTCAGGCAGCGCAGGAAGGTGGACTTCCCGCAGCCCGACGGGCCGATGGCGGCCGTCACCGACCGGGGAGGGACGACGAGGTTCACGTCGTGCAGGGCGTGGTTCTGCCCGTACCAGGCATTGAGGTGCTCGACGGTCAGCTTGGGCTGGATCGCCGGGGCCTCCTGCCCGGGCGCCGGCCGCGGCCGGCGCGATTCGGAGGCGACCTCGGGGGAGAGGGGGGGAGGCGATTTCACCGCGGCGATCTCCTGGTGGACGTTCATCTTGGGGCACCCTGCAGCCGGTTGCGGGAGAGGAATCGGGCCGTCAGGTTGAGCAGCCCGACCAGCAGGAGGAGCACCAGGGCGGCCGTCCAGGCCTTCTCGTGCCAGTCCTCGTAGGGGCTGATGGCGTAGTTGTAGATCTGGACGGTCAGCGACGCCGTGGGCTGCGTCGGGTCGAGGTTCCAGTACTGGTTGTTGAGCGCCGTGAAGAGCAGCGGCGCCGTCTCCCCGGCCGCCCGGGCCACGGCGAGCAGCACCGCCGTGACGATGCCCCCGAGCGCGGTGGGCATGATGACCCGCAGGCTCGTCTTCCACCCGGGGACCCCCAGCGCCAGGGACGCCTCCCGCAGGGCGGAGGGAACCAGGCGGATGAAGTCCTCGGTGGAGCGGGCCAGCGAGGGGATCATGATGAGCGCCAGCGCCACGCCACCCGCCAGCGCCGAGAACCGCTTCATGTGCGCGACGATGAGGCCGTAGGCCACGATGCCGACGACGATGGAGGGAACGCCGGAGAGCACCTCGGCGGTGAAGCGGATCGCCTTCCCGGCGACCCCCTCCCCCTTCTCGGCCAGGAACACGCCGGCGCCGACCCCGACCGGCAGGGCCATGAGGCTCGCCAGGCCCACCATGAAGAACGTCCCGACGATGGCGTTCCCGACACCGCCCCCCGGCTCGCCGACCGGAGTGGGAAGGTTCACGAAGAAGGAGGCCGAGAGCCCAGGCAACCCGCGGGACGTCACCAGCCAGAGGAGCGAGACGAGCGGGAGGAGAGCCAGCAGGACGGCGGAGCCGCTCACGACGGTCCAGAAGACGTTCACGAAGCGGCGCCAGCGGAGCGCGTTCATGCCCTCGCCCCCCGGGTGCCCCGGGACACCGCCGAGATCAGGATCCGTGCCGCGGCGTTGAGGAGGAGGGTGATGCCGAAGAGCACGAGACCGAGCGACGCGAGCGCGCCGATGTGCACGTCCCCGGTGGCCTCGGCGAACTCGTTGGCGATCACCGCCGGCAGGGTGTACCCGGGGGCGAAGAGCGAGGCGCTGATCGCCGGCGAGTTGCCGATGACCATGGTCACCGCCATCGTCTCGCCGAGCGCGCGGCCGAGGCCGAGCAGGGTGGCGCCGAGGATCCCGGGGCGGGCATACGGCAGCACCGCCATCCGGATGGCCTCCCAGCGGGTGGCCCCGAGCGCGAGCGCGCCCTCCCTCAGCGCGGCCGGCACGGTCTTCAGCACCTCGATGGTGACCGACGCGATGGTGGGCAGGATCATGAGCGCCAGGATGAGCCCGCCCGCGAGGTAGCCGTGGCCGATCATGGGCCCTCGGAAGATCGGGAGGAAGCCGAGGGTGCCCTGCAGGAAGGGCTCCAGCGTCCCGCGGAGCCAGGGCACCAGGACGAAGAGGCCCCAGAGCCCGTAGATGACGCTGGGGATGGCCGCCAGGACCTCGATGGCGTAGGCCACCGGGGGCCGGAGCCGCCTGGGTCCCATCTCGGAGAGGAAGAGGGCGAGACCCACCGAGACCGGGAGCGCCACCAGGATGGCGACGGCGCTCGTCACGAGCGTGCCGTAGACGAAGGGGAGAGCCCCGAACTTCTCCTGGACCGGATCCCAGTCGGTGGACGTGAGGAAGCGGAGGACGTTCATCCCCTCCCAGGCCGGCCGTGCGACCCGGCCCAGTTCGAGGAGGACCAGGCCGGCGACGACGAGGATCGTCCCGCCCAGGATCGAGATGCCCCAGCCCCATGCCCGGTCGCCCAGGTTGGCGAACCGGGCCGGGGCCGGAGTGGCGCGCGCGGCGCCGGTGTCGCTAGTGGGCGGCAATCTGGACCGGCTTGCCCTGCACCAGCAGCCCGTGGATGGTCTTCTCGACGTTCTCGACCACGGCCTTGGGGAGCGGCGCGTAGTCGAGCGGCGCCGCGAAGGCCTGGCCGGAGTGCACGGCCCACCAGAGGAAGTTCACCATCGCCTCCCCCTTCGCCTTGTCCTTCGCGTCCCGGTGGACGAGCAGGTAGGTGAAGGAGGCCATGGGGTAGGCGTCCTTGCCCTTGGCGTCGGTCACCGACACGCGGTAGTCGGCGGGGAGGGTCACGCCGGCGGCGGCGGCCGAGGTGGACGCGAGCGAAGGGGCCACGAAGTTCCCCTCCTGGTTCTCGAGCGGAGCGGCCGGCAGCTTGTTCTGGGTCGCGTAGGCGAGCTCGACGTAGCCGATCGCGCCCGGGGTCTGCTTGACGAGGCCGGTCACGCCCTCGTTGCCCTTGCCGCCGAGGCCCACCGGCCAGGAGACGCTCGTGCCGTTGCCGACCTTGGCCTTCCACTCCGCCGAGATCTTGCTCAGGTAGTCGGTGAAGACGTAGGTCGTCCCCGAGCCGTCGGAGCGGCGCACCACCGTGATGGCCGCGTCGGGGAACTTGATGCCCGGGTTCGCCCTGGCGATGGCCGGGTCGTTCCACTTCGTGATCTTGCCGAGGTAGATGTCGGCGAGGACGGCCCGGGTGAGCCGGAGCCCCGTGAAGGGCGCGTTGTAGGTCACCACCACCGCGCCGAGCACGGTGGGGATGTGCACCACGTCCGGGGCCTTGGCGATCTGGGCGTCGCTCAGGGGCGCGTCGGACGCGCCGAAGTCGACCGTCCCGGCGGTGAACTGCTGGATCCCGCCTCCGGACCCGATCGACTGGTAGTTGAAGCGGATGTCCGGGTGCGCCTTGTTGTACTCGGAGAACCACTTGGAATAGAGCGGGAACGGGAAGGTGGCGCCCGCTCCGTTGATGAGGAGCGAGTCGGCCGCGAGGGCCGGGGTGCCGGCCAGCGCGAGCAGCGCGGCGAGAGCGAGCTTCTTCATGGGGAGTGACTCCTTTTTTGCAGCTTCAGGTCTTGGTCGTTGGGTTGGGGAAGGTGTAACGAAGGCTCGTGACGGATTCGTGACGGACCGGTGAAGACTCCCGGCCAGGGCCCGGCCAGGGGCTCCCGGCTGGGGCCCCGGGACCGTCCCGTCCCGCCCGGGGCGTACGTCAGGCCCGGTGGGCAGGTGGAGTCCGCAACCGGCGCGCCGTCAAGGCGGGCGGCGGCCGGCTGCGGGTGCTCCGTGCTGCCGCCGCTAGAAGCTGACCATCGAGTTGATGGAGAACTGGCCCTGCGTGAAGTTCAGTCCGCTCAGGAAGTAGCTCGTCGCCCGGCCGTACTCCACGGAGAAGCGCCAGTTCTTTCCGGCGTAGGCGGTCACGCCCCCGGCCCACATGTAGTTCTGGAGCCGGGTGGCGGCTCGCGTGGCCGGGGTGGCGTCGAAGACGGTACCCGTGTAGGCGTCGAACGGGCTCTGGGTTCCGCCCCAGCCGCCGTAGATCTGGAGCGCCTCGATGGGACGCGCCGCGATCTGGAACCAGCCGCCGAAGGCCGGGACGGGATCCGCGGAGGCGATGTCGAAGGTCGTCGGCGTGGGGCGGGTGAACGAGAGGGCGACGCCCTGGCTTCCACCCAGGTTGCCGGGCACGTCATAGCCCTTCGCCTTGTAGATCTCGCCCATGACCTGGAGGAAGGCGACGTTCACGGTGAGGTCGCCACCGAAGATGTAGGTGTTCGCGTCGACGTTGGTGTCGGTCGCGGGGCTCACGTAGCGGTTCTTCTGCCAGCCGGCCCAGCCGCCCAGCGCGACGACGCTGGTTCCGCCGCTCCGCCAGCCGAGGCCGACGCGCCCCTCGAGGTTGGGGATGCGCGAACGATTGCCCGCGCCGAGGTCGACGGCAGCGCCCGGAGAGACGCCGTTGTCGCCCGCGGTGTTGTCCTGGGGATTGAGGGCGGCCCCGGCCACGCTCACCGCGATTCCGTCCTTGGGATTGAGGTCCCAGCGGAGCTGGAACATGGGCGCGCGCCCGTGCAGCAGGCCCGCGTTCTGGAAGGTCGGGTTCGCGACGTAGGCGAGGCTGACGGGGCGCAGCGGCTAGATGAGCCGGTCGTCCTGGCCGACGCGGAGCTGGATCATCGACTCCGACCCCCACGCCGCGTTGGCGTAGGCCTTCCGCAGGCGGACGGCCGGATTGTAGAACCCGGCCGAGCCCGTGGGGACGGCCCCGGCGTAGCCACCGTTGAAGTCGACCTCGACGAGGGCCGAGAGCGTGGCGCCGGTCCAGCCGGCCTTGTCGTTGAAGGAGAGGCGCCCCCCGATCCGGCTCTGGCGGACGTCGAAGAGGATGTTGCCCTCGCAGGCGACCCCGGTCGTGCAGGGATTGGCCAGCGGGTAGTTGCGCGCTCCGGCGGCGTCGTTGAAGTAGGCGTTCACGAGGAAGAACCCGTACGGCGTGAAGGTGAACGGCGAGGGCTTCGGCGCCTCCTTCACGACCACGGTGGTGCTCTCCTTCACGACGGTTTCCTGGGACTGCGCGTTGGCGGCGGCGGGGAGTGCGGCGAGCAGCGCCGCAGCCCCGAGAACGGAGATCCTTCTCATCGTTGTGACTCCCTCATGCGGGCGGGGGTCGCCCGGGATGCCTCGAGAGGAGGCGCCCCGGATCTACGACTTCCGGCCGGGAGCGACCGTGAAGGATCGGTGACGGGATGGGAGCGGTTCAGGAAGCGGCAGGCGCGTCGGCGCGAGGCAGCCGCACGCGGAAGGACGTGCCTCCCGAGCCGGTGTCCACGCCGATGTCGCCGGCCTGCATCTGCACGAGGTGCTTCACGATGGCGAGGCCGAGGCCGGTTCCGCCCGAGCCGCGCGAGCGGCCCGGATCGACGCGGTAGAAGCGCTCGAAGAGGCGCGGCAGGTGGTGCCGCTCGATGCCCGGCCCGGTGTCGGCCACGACCACCTCGATCCGGTCCCCGGCGACCCGGGAAGCCGTGACCGTGGCGCTTCCGCCCTCCGG
>DAIEMM010000094.1 GCA_027349605.1 Anaeromyxobacteraceae bacterium | reverse complement strand
CGGTGGCGAAGAAGGTGGCCTTCGTGAAGGCGGTCTCGGCCGAGCTCGACGTGAAGGTCCGTGGCCGGGTGGCCCGGGCCGGAGGCGAGCCGGAACGGGAGGGGCTGCCGCAGGCCGAGGTGGTGGTGAGCCGGGCTTTCGCCGACCCGGCGCGGTGGTTGCCGCTCGCCGTGCACTACCTCGCCCCGGGCGGGCGGGTCATCGCCACCCTCGGGAGGGAGGTCGACGAGGAGGCGCTGCGGAGGGCCGGCGCGGAGGCTGGCCTCGTGCTCCTGGGCGTGCGCCGGCTCGTGCTGCCCCGGTCCGGCGCCCTCCGGGCGGTCGCCACCTTCGTCCGAAGGACTTGATCCGGAGCCGGAGCCCCTCCCGGCAAGGGGTGTTCCACGTGGAACACCGGTCCCCTTCCCTCGCCGACGTTCCACGTGGAACATGGGCGCCCTCCCTGTCAGATCCAGGGAGCATTCTCGCCCCGGGTCGAGGTAGAACCCGCCCCGCACCCCCGCGCACCGAGGAGACATGGGAAGGACCGTCACCATCGCCAACCAGAAGGGCGGCGTCGGCAAGACCACGACCGCGGTGAACCTGGCGGCCTCGCTCGCCGCGGGAGAGCATCGCACCCTGCTCGTGGACCTCGACCCGCAGGGAAACGCCGGCTCGGCGCTGGGCGTCGCCCGCGACGAGGTGGAGGGCTCGGTCTACGAGGTCCTGCTCGACGGGCGCGCGGTGAAGGAGGTGGCCCGGCGAACCGAGCTGCGCTTCCTCGACCTGCTGCCCTCGAGTCGTCACCTGGTCGGCGCCGAGCTGGAGCTGGCAGGGACGGAACGGCGCGAGGCGCGGCTGCGCGAGGCGCTCGCGGCGGTGGCCGGCCACTACGAGCACGTCATCATCGACTGCCCGCCTTCCCTCGGGCTCCTCACCCTGAACGGGCTCGTCGCCGCCGACGGGGTCATCGTCCCGCTCCAGTGCGAGTACTTCGCGCTCGAGGGGCTCGCCGACATCCTGCGCACCGTCGAGCTCGTGAAGGGCGGGATGAACCCCTCCCTCGAGGTGGACGGCATCCTCCTCACCATGTTCGGCCAGAACAACCTGGCCTCCCAGGTGGCCGAGGACATCCGTCGGCACTTCACCGGGCGGGTCTTCGACACCGTCATCCCCCGCAACGTCCGGCTCTCCGAGAGCCAGTCCCACGGCAAGCCCATCCTGCTCTACGACGTCGCGAGCAAGGGTTGCCAGAGCTACCTGGCCTTCGCCCGGGAGGTGTCCCGTCGCGAGGCCAGCCGCGAGAGGAAGCTGCCATGAGCACCCCCGGAACCCGGCGCCCGGCACTGGGCCGCGGCATGGCCGCCCTGCTCCAGAACGCCGCTCCCCCCGCTCCGTCGGGCCGGAGCATCCTGCAGCTCCCCATCGAGTCGGTGCAGCGAAACGCCGGTCAGCCCAGGAAGAGCTTCGACGACCGCCGCCTGGAGGAGCTCGCCGCATCCATCCGCGAGCACGGCGTCCTCGAGCCCATCCTGGTCCGGCGAGCCGGCGCCGGCTACGCCATCGTGGCCGGAGAGCGGCGGTGGCGGGCTGCCCAGAGGGCAGGCCTGCGCGAGATCCCGGCACTGGTCCGGGAGGCGAACGACCGGGAGTCGTTCGAGCTGGCGCTGGTCGAGAACCTCCAGCGCGCCGACCTGAACGCGATGGAGGAGGCGGAGGCCTTCGACGCGCTCACCCGCGAGCACGCGTTGACGCAGGAGCAGGTGGCGGAGCGGGTCGGGAAGGAACGTTCGACGGTCGCGAACGCGATGCGCCTCCTCAAGCTGCCGGCCGACGTCCGGGACCAGGTGCGTGCCGGGTCCCTCGAGATGGGGCACGCCCGGGCGCTCCTCGCGCTCGAGAAGGCCGAGGCCATCCGCCAGGCGGCCCACACGGTGATTCGCGAGGAACTCTCGGTCCGGGCCACCGAGGCACTGGTGCGCAGGATGCTCCACCCCGGCAAGGCTAGCCCCAAGGGGGCAACCCCATCGGAGTCCGCCAACGTCCGGGCGCTCGTCACGCGGCTCGAGCGGCGGCTCGGGACCCGCTGCCGGGTGATCCAGAAGAACGCCCAGTCCGGGAGGCTGGAGGTCGATTACGGGTCGCTCGCCGAGCTGGACGGAATCCTGGAGAAGATCGGAGCTTAGCCTAATAGATGTAGGTCTATAGGGTTACTTGTCCGGCCTTCACGGTACAGGGACCGTTGAACGCCGCCCCGCGCCGGTGTAACCCTTCCCTGCCATGGCCATGCTCAAGCGCGAAGAGACCCCGGTCGCCGTCGTCGGAAGCGACCTCAACGCCCTCCTGGGGCGTGGTTCGGAGTTCGACGGGAAGCTCTCCTTCGAGGGCACCGTCCGGATCGACGGCCGGTTCACCGGCAGCATCGTCACGAACGACACGCTGGTGGTCGGAGAAGGCGCGCAGGTCAGCGCCGAGATCACCTGCG
>DAIEMM010000089.1 GCA_027349605.1 Anaeromyxobacteraceae bacterium | reverse complement strand
CGCCGGAATCCGAAGAGGCGCGGGCCGAAGCCGATGGAGAACTTCACCACCTTCACCCCGAGCAGCTTGGCCGCGACGAAGTGGCCGAGCTCGTGGACGAAGATGAGTCCCCCGAGGAGGAGGACGATGGAACCGACCTTGAGGAGGATGTCGCTGGCCATGTGGGTCCGCGCCCGGGGAGGAACCCGGTTCTTAGCCCGACAACCGACGGCGCGCAGGACGATTCCCGGGCATCCGGGGCACGGGCGCCGTCACCGCACCCGCCGCAGCGCCTCGGCCCGTCCCCAGTCGGAGGCGGCGATGGCCTGGTCGACCGACGAGAGCCGCTCCGGGCGGTGCGCGTCGAGCACCTCGGCGCACACCCGGGCGATGGCGTCGAAGGAGCACCGGCCGGCCAGGAAGGCCTCCACGACCCCCTCGTCGGCGCCGGAGAGGGCAGCCGGCGCGGTGCCCCCCATCTCGAGCGCGCGGTAGGCCAGCGTGAAGGCCGGGAAGCGGGCCGGGTCGGGCGGCTCGAAGGTCAGGCGCCCCACCCGGGCCAGGTCGAGGGGGGGCAGGTCGAGCGCGATCCGGTCGGGATGGGCCAGCGCGTAGCTGATGGGGCCGCGCATGTCGGAGACCCCCAGCTGGGCCACCACCTGCCCGTCCACGTACTCCACCATGGAGTGCACGATGGACTCCGGGTGAACGAGGATGTCGATGCGCCCGGGGGGGACGTCGAAGAGCCAGCGGGCCTCGATGACCTCGAGCCCCTTGTTCATGAGGGTCGCCGAGTCGATGGTGATCTTGGCGCCCATGGTCCAGTTGGGGTGGCGCAGCGCCTCCGCCGGGGTGACCTGCGGCAACCGGTCGGCGGCGTGGTTCCGGAGGGGGCCGCCCGAGGCGGTGAGGATGAGACGCCGCACCTCGGCGCGGTTGTGGCCGGCCAGCGACTGGAAGATGGCGCTGTGCTCGCTGTCCACCGGGAGGAGGGTCACCCCCCGCTCGGCGGACCTGCGCATGATGAGCTCGCCGGCCAGCACCAGCGACTCCTTGTTGGCGAGCCCGACCGGCTTTCCGGCCTCGACGGCAGCCGCGGTGGACCGGAGCCCCGCTCCGCCCGAGATGGCGGCCAGCACGAAGTCGGCCTCGGCCAGCGACGCCACCGCCACCGCGCCCTCCTCGCCGTGCCGGATCTCGGGGGCGCCGGGTCCGAGCCGCTCTCGCAGGTCCTCCGCGGCCCGGGCGTCGGAAACCGAGACGAGCAGCGGCCGGAAGGTCCGGACCTGCTCGGCCAGCCGCTCGACGTTGCGCCCTGCCGCCAGCCCGACCACCGCGAAGCGCCCCGGCGAGCGGGAGACCACGTCGAGGGCCTGCACGCCGATGGAGCCGGTGGACCCGAGGATGGAGAGGCGCTTCATCGCTGGAACCACAGCGCGCAGGCGACCACCCACGGAGCCGCGAAGAGGACCGCGTCGATGCGGTCGAGCAGCCCGCCGTGGCCGGGGAGCAGCTTCCCGGAGTCCTTCACGCCCGCGGCCCGCTTGAGCATCGACTCGGAGAGGTCGCCTAGCGGGCCGAGGACGGCGGCCCCCGCACCCACCAGCACCGCGGCCGGGACCGACAGGCGGGGGAGGAAGAGGACCTTCACCACGAGTGCACCGAGGACGCTGCCCGCCGCGCCGCCCCAGAACCCCTCCCAGGTCTTCTTGGGGGAGATGCGCGGCGCGAACGGGCGCTTCCCCAGGAAGCGGCCGGTGAAGTAGGCCAGGGTGTCGTTGGCCCAGGTCACCACGAAGAGCAGCACCACCCACTGCCAGCCGGCGCCCTCCCGCAGCGCCACCACCGCGGCCGGAAGCAGGCCGGCGTAGCCCCAGGCCAGCGCGGCCAGCGCCGCCGACCGGGGCGCCTGCGCGAGGTCGCCGCGCTGGAGCATGGACGTGGCGAGCAGCGTCACGACCGCGCCGGCCCCGACCACGCCGGCCCAGTCCTGGAACGACTTGCCCGCCTCGGTCCAGAGCCAGGAGGCGATGGGGCACGCCGCCGCGCCGAGCACCCCGAGCCAGCCGGTGGGCGAGAGGCGCTTCTCGAACATCCAGACCAGCTCGCCGGCGGAGAGCGCGGCGGCCACGGCGATCAGCACCGCGAAGTAGTGCTGCCCCAGCCAGGTCATCCACACCGCGAAGGGGAAGAGCACGAGCGCGGTGACCACGCGGACGGCCAGGTTCCGGTTCTGCTCGCGCATCCGGCTAGCCGCTCCCCACCTGCGCGGCGGTGAGGCCGAAGCGGCGCTCCCGGTCCTGGAAGTCGGCGATGGCGCAGAGCAGGTCGAGCTCGCGGAAGTCGGGCCAGAGGGTGTCGACGAAGACCATCTCGGCGTAGGCCGCCTGCCAGAGGAGGAAGTTGGAGATGCGCCGCTCGCCGCTCGTGCGCACCAGGAGGTCGAGCGGCGGAAGGGACGCGGTCCAGAGGTTCTTCTCGATGGCGGCGGCATCGACCTCCCCGGCCCGCGCCGCCGCCCGGGCGGCGTGGACGATCTCCTCCTGGCCCCCGTAGGAGAGGGCCAGGGTGAGCACCATGCCGTCGTTCCTCGCCGAGGC
>DAIEMM010000085.1 GCA_027349605.1 Anaeromyxobacteraceae bacterium | reverse complement strand
CCTGCCGGAGGAGGAAGAGGGCGAGGAGCGCTGATGCAGGAGCTGCTCGCCGAGTGCCGCGCCCAGGACGAGGTGCTTCGAGGCGCCGGACTGGAGATCTGGCTCGGCGCCGAGCCGACCTTCACCGACCGCTCGTCCCAGGCCCCGCACTGGCTGTGGATGGCGGAGGGGGGCGACAAGGAGGCGCGCGCCGCGGCGCTGCTGCGGGAGCTGCTCGGGCGCCTCGCCTCCTCCTTCCGGCTCGAGCGCCCCGAGGGGCGCCTCTACCCGGGAGAGGAGGCGCCGCGCTTCTGCCTGGGGGCGGCCTACCTGCCGCGGGGCGGCGCCGGCGAGCGCTGGGTCACCGTCGCGCCCGACCCCGGCGTCGTCGAGGTCAACCTGGCCCCGGCTCCGGACCTGGTCACCTTCGCGGAGCACGTCGGCTCGGTCTACGCGGCGGCGGCGGCGGCGGGGCTCTCGCCGGAGCGCTTCCGGTGGAACGGCCACGCCGGCGACTCGGGGGGCGGCGGGCAGATCACCCTCGGCGGACCGTCGCCGGAGCGGAGCCCCTTCTTCCTCCGCCCGCGGCTGCTCCCCTCGCTGGTGCGCTACCTGAACCACCACCCGTCGCTCTCCTACGCCTTCGCCCCCGAGTGCGTGGGAAGCGCCGGCCAGGGGCCGCGCCCCGACGAAGGGGTCCGGGAGCGCTTCGACGAGCTGGGCGTGGCGCTCGATCGGCTGGCACAGCGCGACGCCCCGGGGCCGGAGGAGCTCTGGACGTCGCTCGCGCCCCTGCTCGTGGACGCGTCCGGAAACTCCCACCGGGCCGAGGTGAACGTCGAGAAGCTCTGGAACCCGCACCTGCCCGGACGCGGGAGGATGGGCGTGGTGGAGCTGCGGGCCCTGCGCATGCCGCCCTCCCCGGAGCGGCTGCTCTCGCTGGGCGCCCTCTTCCGCGCCGTGGCCGCCCGCCTCGCGCGTGCGCCGTTCGAGGAGCCGCTCCTCGACTGGGGCCCCGAGCTGCACGACCGCGCCTCCTTGCCCCACTGGCTCGGCCAGGACCTCGCGGGCGTGATGGCCGATCTCGCGGAGCACGGGCTCGCGCCCGGGAAGAGGCTCCAGTCCTGGCTCGTGCCCGAGGGGGCCGAGGTGGCCCGCATCGAGCTCGAGGGCGCCACGCTCGTCGTCCGCCGGGCGCCCGACTTCTGGCCGCTCATGGGGGACGTGGCCTCCCAGGAGGGCTCGACCGCCCGCCTCGTCGACGCCAGCTCGGAGCGTCTCGAGCTGCTCGTCTCGTCGCCGGGGACCCCGCCGGGCCGGCTGGCCGCCCAGGGGGTCGAGCTCTCCCTGGAGGCGGCCGGAGGCCCGCTCCACGTGGGCGCCGTCCGCTACCGCGCCTTCGCGCCCCAGCCCGGCCTGCACCCCGGCCTGGGGCCGCACGACCCGCTGGTGATCGAGTGGGAGCGGCGCGGGGAGGCCGTGCGCGTCGAGCTGCACGGCTGGAAGCCGGGCGGCGGCGGCTACGACGACCTCCCGGCCGACGCGGCCGAGGCCGGGCGGCGCCGGCTCGAGCGCGTCGTGGTCCGCCCGGGCCGCTTCCGCAACCCCCTGCGCGCCCCCTCGGCGCGCCTCACCCTGGATCTCCGCCGCCTTCCCGCGGCGCTTCCCACCTGAGAGACGCCGGAGCCCCCATGGACCCCGCCACGCCGCTCCTCGCCGACTACCCCGGGCTCCCCGGGACCTGGGACGAGCTGTTCACTCCCGGTGGAGCCCCCCGGCCGGCCTTCCGCAAGGCATTCGACGCCCTCGGCGCACACACCCGGGCCGGCTTCGCGGTGTGCCAGGGACTGGCCGAGCGCGCGCTCCTCAACCAGGGCGTCACCTTCTCGGTCTACTCCGACCAGCGGGGCACCGAGAAGATCTTCCCGTTCTGCCTCGTCCCGCGGATGGTCTCGGCGCCCGACTGGGCGGGGCTGGAGCGCGGGCTCGTCCAGCGGGTGAAGGCCCTCGAGCTCTTCCTCGCCGACCTGTACGGCGACCAGCGCATCCTCGCCGACGGCAAGGTGCCGGCCGATCTGATCCTGGCCTCGAAGAGCTGGTTCCCGCAGCTCCGCGGCGTGCGTCCGGTGGGAGACGTGCGCATCCACATCGCCGGCATCGACCTGGTGCGCGATCCCCAGGGGACCTGGCGGGTGCTGGAGGACAACCTCCGCACGCCCTCGGGCGTCTCCTACGTCCTGGAGAACCGCATCATCTCCAAGCGGGTCATCCCCGAGGTGCTCGACGCGGCGCGCATCGAGCCGGTGGACGCCTACCCGGCGCGCCTCGCCGGGTCGCTCCGGTCGGTCTCCCCCGTGGACCCGGACGAGACCTCGGCGGTGGTGCTCACGCCCGGCCCGTTCAACTCCGCCTACTTCGAGCACAGCTTCCTGGCCCGCACCATGGGGCTCGAGCTGGTCCAGCCGGCCGACCTCTTCACGGAGCGCGACCGCGTCTTCTGCCGGACCACCCGCGGCCCGCGCCCGGTCCACGTCATCTACCGGCGCATCGACGAGACCTACCTCGACCCCGAGGTCTTCCGTCCCGACAGCCTGCTGGGCGTGCCGGGCATCTTGCGCGCCTGGTCCAAGGGGAACGTGACGCTCGCCAACGCGCCCGGCAACGGCGTGGCCGACGACAAGGCGGTCTACCCGTTCGTGCCCGACCTCGTCCGCCACTACCTGTCGGAGGAGCCGCTGCTGGCCCAGCTCGACACCTGGGTCTGCGCCCGCGAGGACGACCGGCGCTTCGTGCTCGACCACCTCGGTGAACTGGTGGTGAAGGCCGTCGACGAGGCGGGCGGCTACGGAATGCTCATGGGGCCGCAGGCGACGAAGGCGCAGATCGAGGAGTTCCGCAAGCGCGTGCAGGCCGAGCCGCGCAAGTACATCGCCCAGCGGCGGCTCGAGCTCTCCACCTGCCCGACCTGGGTGGAGTCCAAGGGCCGGGTGGAGCCGCGCCGGGTGGACCTGCGTCCCTACGTCCTGAACGGGCGCGACGGCCCCTGGGTCCTCCCCGGAGGCCTCACCCGGGTGGCGCTCACCGAGGGCTCCTACGTGGTGAACTCGAGCCAGGGCGGCGGTTCCAAGGACACCTGGGTGCAGAAGCCGGAGGCCACATGATCTCCCGCGTCGCCGACCACTGCTTCTGGCTGGGGCGGTACCTCGAGCGGGCCGAGTCGGCCGCCCGCGTGCTGGGCGTCACCCGCAACCTGGCGCTCGACGTTGGGCTGAACCCGCGCCACGTCTGGCTGCCGGTCATCATCGTGTCGGGCGAGCAGGAGCGCTACGCCGACGCGGGACAGGGGCGCACCGACGACGGCGAGCGGGTGCAGGACTACATGACCTGGGACGACCGGAACCCCAGCTCCATCGTCTGCTCGCTGGCCGCCGCGCGCGACAACGCCCGCTCCATCCGCGAGGTGGTGAGCCTGGAGACCTGGGAGGCCCTGAACGCCCTGTACCTCTGGATGGGCAGCCCGCGGGCGCGCACCGAGTGGCGCGAGGACCGTCACTCCTTCTACCGGCGCATCCGGACCTCGATGCAGTCGCTCCAGGGCATCGTGCGCGGCACCATGCTCTTCGACGACGCCATGCACTTCATGGTGCTCGGCACCATGCTGGAGCGGGCCGGGCAGACCGCCCGCATCCTCGACGTGCACCACCACGCCTTCCAGGCGCTGGGATCCCACGAGGTCATCGAGACCGCGCTGTGGCTGGCGCTGCTCCGCGCCTGCTCCGGCTTCGAGCCCTTCATGAAGGTGCACCGCGGGCGGGTCAGCCCCGCCGCGGTGGCCCGCTTCCTGGTGGTCGACCCGCTCTTCCCGCGATCGGTCCGCTTCTCGCTTCGGGCCGCGGTCTCCCGCTTCGAGCGGATCCGGCCGCCCGGGCAGGACGACCTCCCGGGGGCCCGCAGCGCGGCGCGGCTCACCGCGCTCGCTGGCTGGGTGGCCGCGCTGGACAAGGACTTCGACGTGGCCGGGCTGCACGAGCTCCTCACCCACGTGGTCGACGAGACGGCGGCGATCGCCGGCGTCATCGGAAACGAGCTCCTGGGGTATGCTCCGGGTCCCGCGGCCGAGATGTCGGCCCAGTGACCCGGACCCCCCAGGGAAATGCCCAACCTCCTCGCGATGTCCTTCGAAGGCGAGCTCGCGCCTTCCTTCGATCTCCGCTGCCTGTCCCAGGGTGAGGTCCCGCCCGACGGCTGGGGCATCGGCTACTACCCGGGCGGAGAGCCCGCGGCGGCCGTGCTCAAGGAGCCGGCGCCCCCCAGCGGCTCGATCCGCTCCGAGCTGATCAAGGCCTGGGAGCACCTCGAGGCGTCCATCTTCCTGCTGCACGTCCGGCGCGCCACCTGGGGCGCCATCTCCGACGCCAACACCCAGCCCTTCCTGCGGGCCTGGGGCAGGCGCGACTGGCTCTTCGGCCACGCCGGCTCCCTCCGGCACCGCCTCGAGCTCCGGGCCGGGGCCCCCTTCGAGCCGGTGGGGGCCACCGACACCGAGCTCATCTTCTGCGAGCTGATGAACCGCTTCGCCGAGCGGGGATGGAAGAGCCTGGGCGAGGCCGACCCGCGCGTGCTGCTGGAGTGGCTGGGGCGCATCAACGACAGCGGGAACCTCACCTGCGTGCTCACCGACGGCCACGACGTGGCCGTCTACTCCGACCGGGAGTCGGCGGGCATCTGGATGTGGGAGGTGCTGCCCACCTACGACCGGCTCACCTTCGGCGACACCGAGCTGCTCGTCGACCTGGGCAAGCGGGGCGTGAAGAGCCGCAAGGGCGTGGTGATCAGCTCCCATCCACTAGCAGTGAATGGGGAGGAGAGGGAGTGGCGCGCCGTCCCGCCCGGGCACCTGGTGCTGATCCGCCAGGGGGCGGTGCGCGAGGTGCTCTCGCCCTGGGTCATCCCCCAGGGGCACCCCACGCTGCCCGGCATCGGCCGCCGCCAGATGCCGCGTCCGGCCCGGGCCGAGCCGCGCCGCTTCCGGGTGGTCCACCGCACCTCCTACCGCTACGACAGGCCGGTGGAGCGCTCGAGCCACGTCTTCAAGCTCTTCCCCGCCTCCGACCGGCTGCAGCGGCTCATCTCGCACGAGCTGGCCGTCTCGGTGGACGGGCCGTTCCGGGACTACGAGGACGTCTTCGGCAACCGGGCCCGCCGCATGGACGTGGAGACCCCGTACTCCGAGATGACCATCACCGCCACGTCGCAGGTGGAGGTGCTCGACACCGACCCGCTCTCCTACCGGCCGCTCCACCAGCGGGCCCAGATCCCGGTGGTCTGGATGCCCTGGCACCAGCAGGTCTTGCAGCCCTTCCTGCTCCCGCCCGAGCTGGCCGAGACCGAGCTGAAGGAGCTCTCCGAGTACGCCATGAGCTTCGCGGTCCGCAACGACTTCGACCTGCTCGACACCCTGCTCGACGTGAACCAGTCGATCTTCCAGGAGTACAAGTACACTCCGGGTGCAACGACGGTCTTCACCACGCCCTTCGAGGTCTACACGAACCGCCGCGGCGTCTGCCAGGACTTCACCACGCTCTTCATCTGCCTGGCCCGGCTGCTCGGCCTGCCCGCCCGCTACGTCTGCGGCTACCTCTGGACCGGCCCCAAGAACGAGAACCAGCGCCAGGCGGAGGCCTCCCACGCCTGGGCGCAGGTCTTCCTGCCCGAGGCGGGGTGGAAGGGCTTCGACCCCACCAACGGCGTGCTCACCCAGACCGACCACATCCGGGTCGCGGTGGGGCGGAGCTACCGCGACGCCACGCCGACCTCGGGTACCATCTTCGTGGGCGGCGGCGGGGAGAAGCTCGAGGTCGAGGTGCGGGTCGAAGCCGAGCCTTCAGGCGAGGCAGATCCCGGCTCCACCCAGCAGCAATCGCAGGGCTAGAGTCCGAGGAGCCCCAGCCCCAGCCGCGCGATCACCCCCGCGGCGGTTCCCAGCACCACGCCGGCGCCCACGTCGAGCGGGTAGTGGGCGCCCAGGTAGACCCGGGAGGTCCCGATGCCGAGGGCGAGCAGGAGCGCGGCCGGCCCGATGCCGTAGGGGGCCCCGGCGAGCGCCACCGCGGCGGCGAAGGAGGCGGTCGTGTGCCCGGAAGGGAAGGAGAAGCGGTCCGGGTTCTCGGCCAGCGCCTCGAAGCCGAAGATGGCCGAGGTGGGGCGTGGACGGTGGAGCGAGCGCTTCAGCGCCTGCGAGAGGAGCGTCCCGAGCAGCGTGGCGGCCGCCAGCCGCACCGCGAGGCCGGCGAAGGGTTGCCCGCCCGCTAGCAGGACGAGGACGACGAGCGTCCACGACGAGCTGTTGCCGGCACGGGTGAGCGCCCTCGCCAGCCGCGTGCGCCACGGTCCGTGGAGCCGGCGCACCGCGACGAGGAGGCGCTCGTCGATCGCGAGGAGCCGGGCGAGGCGCCCCACCCGCAGGGAGAGCTCCGGCGCTGCCGGGGCCAGGGAGGCGGTGTCGCTCGATTCGCTCACGGGGAGGATCATGCCCTCGATGGGGCTGCGGCGCATGAATCCGCGGCAACGATTCGGTGACGAACCCGGCCGCCTGATTCCCCTGCAATTCCCGGCGGATCAATTCTGGTAGACGAGGAAGCGGCACCGGATGCCGCCGTTCTGGACCTCCAGGGTCCTGGAGGGCTTGCCGGTGAGCAGCCGGGCGAGCGCCGGGTCGCCGGCGAGCACCCCCACCGTCCAGCCGGAGAGGCGACCGAGGAGCGAGCCCAGGGACCGCCAGGATTCCTGGACCTCGCGGTCGAGCCGGATCCCGTAGGGAGGGTTCACGAGGCAGA
>DAIEMM010000078.1 GCA_027349605.1 Anaeromyxobacteraceae bacterium | reverse complement strand
CGGTGGCGGCGCTGCGGCGCGTCTCGCTGCACGTGAACCCGGGCGAGATCGCCACCATCATCGGGGCCAACGGCGCCGGCAAGACCACCCTCTTCGACCTGCTCTCCGGGTTCCGCGCCCCCGACGAGGGGACGATCCGCTTCAAGGACCAGGAGATCCACGGCCGGGCGCCGCACCAGGTGGCGGCGCGCGGGATCTCGCGCACCTTCCAGAATCTGAAGCTGTTCGGCCACATGACCGCGCTCGAGAACGTCATGGTGGGGCGGCACGTGCGCAGCCGGGCCGGGATGCTCGCCGGCATGCTCTCCACCCCCGCGTCGCGCCGCGAGGAGCGGGAGATCGAGGAGCGGGCCCGGGCCGAGATGCGCTTCGTCGGCGTGGAGCCGCTCGCCCCCTCCCCGGCCGGGAGCCTGGCCTACGGGCAGCAGCGCGCGGTCGAGCTGGCCCGGGCGCTCTGCGCCGAGCCGGAGCTCCTGCTCCTCGACGAGCCGGCGGCCGGGCTCAACATGCGGGAGACCTCCGAGCTGGCCGACCAGGTGCTGCGCATCCGCGAGCGGGGCGTCACCGTGCTGCTCGTCGAGCACGACATGTCGCTCGTCATGCGCATCTCCGACGAGGTGGCCGTGCTCTGCTTCGGCCAGAAGATCGCCGACGCCGACCCGCGCTCGGTGCAGCGCGACCCCGAGGTCGTCCGGGTCTACCTGGGAGACGACTAGCGTGCACTCGACCGGGACGGTTCACTGATGCTGCGCATCCGCAACCTCGACGTCTCCTACGGGCCGGTGGCGGCGCTGCGGCGCGTCTCGCTGCACGTGAACCCGGGCGAGATCGCCACCATCATCGGGGCCAACGGCGCCGGGAAGAGCACCCTGCTCCGCAGCATCGCCGGACTCACGCCGGCCCGGGGCGGCGAGGTGCTCTTCCGGGGCTCCCCGGTGCTGGGGCTCCGCACCGAGCGCATCGTGGCCCTGGGGTGCTCGCTCGTCCCCGAGGGGCGGCAGGTCTTCGCCACGCTCCCGGTGCGGGAGAACCTGCTCATCGGCGGGTCGGTCCGGGTGCGGCGCGGCCTGCGCCGCGAGGTGGAGGGCGACCTGGAGAAGGTCTACCGGCTCTTCCCCCGCCTCCAGGAGCGGGAGCGGCAGCTGGCCGGCACCCTCTCCGGGGGCGAGCAGCAGATGCTCGCCATCGGGCGCGCCCTCATGGCGCGCCCCTCGCTGGTCATGCTCGACGAGCCCTCCATGGGGCTCGCTCCACTCGTGGTGAAGGACATCCTCCTAACCGTGGAACGGATCGCCGCCGGGGGGACCACCGTCCTCCTGGTCGAGCAGAACGCCCGCAGCGCCCTCAAGGTGGCCCGCCGCGGCTACGTGCTGGAGAACGGCCGGGTGGTGCTGGAGGGGACGTCGGAGGCGCTTCTCGAGAACCGCGACGTGCAGCGTGCCTACCTGGGCAGCGAGGTGATGCCATGAACGTGCAGATCGACGGCGAGGCGATGGACCGCAAGGCCCTCGAGCAGCTGCAGCTGGAGCGGCTCGAGGCCACGCTGAACCGGGTGCAGCGCAGCGTGCCCTTCTACCAGCGGCGCTTCGCCGAGGCGGGCTTCGACGCCGAGGGGCTGCGCTCGCTGGCCGACCTGCGCCGCCTCCCCGTCACCGAGAAGCGCGACCTCCGGGACAACCACCCCTACGGCATGTTCGCCGTCACGCTCCGGGACGTGGTGCGGGTCAACGCCTCATCGGGGACGACCGGTCTCGCCACCGCGGTGGGCTACACCCGGAACGACCTCCGGACCTGGTCCGACCTGGTGGCCCGGGTGCTGGTGGCCGGGGGGGTGGGCAAGGACGACGTGGTGCAGGTGGCCTTCGACTACGGCCTCTTCACCGGCGCCTTCGGGTTCCACCAGGGGGCGGAGCGGCTCGGCGCCTCGGTGATCCCGGTCTCCTCGGCCAGCGCGCGGAGGCAGCTGGGGATCCTCCGGGACTACCGGAGCACCGCGCTCGTCTGCACCCCCAGTCACGCTATGACCCTGGCCGACGCCGCCATCGACGCCGGTATCCGGCCCGGGACGCTGTCGCTGCGCTTCGGCCTCTTCGGGGCCGAGCCCTGGTCCGAGTCGATGCGCGCCGAGCTGCAGGCCAAGCTGAAGCTCGTGGCCACCGACAACTACGGACTCTCCGAGGTGGGCGGGCCCGGCCTGGCCGGCGAGTGCCTGGAGCGGCAGGGGCTCCACGTGGCCGAGGACCACTTCCTCGTCGAGGTGGTCGACCCGGAGACCCTGGAGCCGGTTCCCGACGGGACGGTGGGAGAGCTGGTGGTGACCACGCTGACCCGGGAGGCCATGCCGGTGGTCCGCTTCCGGACCCACGACCTGGCCTCGCTGACCCGCGCTCCCTGTGCCTGCGGCCGGACCATGGCCCGCATCAGCCGCGTGAAGGGGCGCACCGACGACCTGCTCATCGTCAAGGGAGCGCGGGTCTTCCCCTCGGAGATCGAGGCGGTGCTCCTCGAGGTGGAGGGAACCGAGCCCCACTACGAGATCGTCCTGGAGCGCCGGGAGGGGAAGGACGAGGCGCTGGTACGGGTCGAGGCGACCCAACCGGGTGACGAGGCGCTCCGCGGGTCCGTCGAGCGGCGGCTCGCCTCGGAGCTGGGCGTCTCGGTCGTGGTCGAGCTCGTGGCCTCGCGGACGCTGGCGCGGTCCGAGGGCAAGGCCCGGCGGGTGGTCGATCGGCGCCGTCCCGGATAGGGCGCGCGGCGCGGCGCCGGATGACGCGCCCCGCCATGCGATTCCCGTCGAAGTGGACGTCCGTCGCCTTGACAGGCGGCCCCTCCCCGACCAACAACAGGCACTTACGCGTCGCGCCCCGCGTGACCGCACCGGGCTTCACTCACCGTAATTGGAGGCAGCATGACGCTTCGTCACCTCGCGCCCGCGCCGTTGCTCGCGGTCGCGATCCTCGCCTGCACGCCTTCCGTCCCGTCCAATCCCAACACCGAGATCGTCACCGCCGAGTTCAACCCGGCCACGTCGACCATCCCGCTCCCCAATTCGCTGGCGATCAGCCCGGACCTGAACCCGTACATCCTGGCCCCGCGGAACGCGCAGGAGGAGCTGCTCGGCTACTTCCACGGGCAAGGGGGGTTCCCCCCCGACCAGGTCCTCCCGCTCACGTTCCCCATCTCGACGCTGACGGTGAACGGACCGAACGACGTGACCTCGGCGGCCCCCGACATCGACCTGGCCTCCATCGTGCCCTGCACCGGCCTGACCTCGCCGGGCAACTGCAACCTGTTCGTCTTCGACGCCCTCGCGGCGGCCGACGAGGCGTATCCGGCCTACAACGTCGCCTACACGAAGGGCGCGTCGAGCGGCACCCTGAGCGTGATCCCCGGCACCACCAGCGCGACCCCCTGGCGCCCGGGCGGCCTCTACTTCTACGCGCTGCGCGGCGGC
>DAIEMM010000066.1 GCA_027349605.1 Anaeromyxobacteraceae bacterium | reverse complement strand
CTCGATCCCGAGCGGACGAGCGCTAGCAGGTCCGTCCCGGACGTCGCGAAGAGGCACGTGAAGAGCTGGCCATCGGCGGACAACCGGACGCGGCTGCAATCGCGGCAAAACGGCTGCGTGACCGATGCGATGATTCCGAACTCGCCGGAACCGTCCCGGTGTCGCCAGCGCTCCGCCACCTCGCCGACGTAGTTCGGCTCGACGGGTTCGATGGGCATCTCGGTGGCGACCCTCGCCACGATCTCCCTGGCGGGAACGACATCGTCGAGACGCCAGCCGTTCGAGTGGCCGACGTCCATGTACTCGATGAATCGGACCACGTGCCCCGTGCCGCGGAAGAAGCGCACCATGGGCAGGATGGATCCCTCGTTCACCCCGCGCTTCACGACGACGTTGACCTTGATGGGAGCGAGCCCCTCCTTCGAGGCGACGTCGATTCCCGACAGCACCCGGTCCACCGGGAAGTCGACGTCGTTCATGGCGCGGAAGACCGTGTCGTCCAGGGAGTCGAGGCTCACGGTCACCCGTCGAAGGCCGGCACCCTTCAGGGAGTGAGCCTTCTCGGCGAGGAGGGACCCGTTCGTCGTCAAGGTCAGGTCGAGCCCTGGGATCGCGGCCAGCATCCCCACCAGTCGCTCGATGTCCCGGCGGAGGAGAGGCTCCCCTCCGGTGATGCGCACCTTCTGCACGCCAAGGGAGGCGAAGATCCTGGCCAGCCGCGAGGTCTCCTCGAACGTGAGGAGGTGCTCCCGCCCCAGGAACGGGTGGTCCCGACCGAAGACGTCCTTGGGCATGCAGTAGACGCAACGGAAATTGCACCGGTCAGTCACGGAGATGCGCAGGTCGCGCAGGGGGCGCCCGAGCGTGTCGGTCAGTGTCGGGGACGGCGTCATGCGGGGGTGGGGAAATCCATCGTCTTCTAGCTATCGGCGAGAGGGGCAGCGGGCCACCGGATCATCGCCGGGGCCGGCGCCGCGGAAGCCCTGGTCGGCCCCTCGCTCCGTTTCGCGGCCCCGACCGGTTCGCACCGACCGGTGCCCGTGCCTCGGAAGTCCGGGTAGCCGATCGGAGCGCGTCGGGGTCGAGAACCTGAAGGCGCCTCGGGGCCAGGCGGTGGAGTACGCCCGCCTCCACGAGCTTGGTGATGGCCCGGGAAAGACTTTCCGGCACAATTCCGAGGGCCTCCGCGAACATCGAGGACCGAACGGGAAGAGCGATGACGAGGAGCTGCCCCGGTTCCGCTTTTGCGGGCAGAAGCGACAGCAACGCGGTCGCGACGAGCGGAAGGGCCTCTGGAACCGAAGACTGCTCGATCCGCGCGAAGGCCTCCCTCAGGCGGGTGGCGAGGAGGCGAATCAGTCCCTGCGCCAGGTCGGGTTCGTGCCGCAACGCCTTCTGAAGATCAGTTCGCCGGACCACCCGCGCAACGACCTGGTCGAGCGCGACGGCGGAAGCCGGATAGGGCCGTCCATCGAGAAGAGGCATGAAGCCGAAGACGTCGCCAGGGCCGAACATGTAGAGGGTCACCGCCTTGCGCCCACCCAGGCCGCGGAAGACCCTGACGTGTCCTTGCTCGATGGCGACGAGCATCCCCGCGTCGTCCCCCTCGTGCCAGAGGTGCTCACCGATGCCAAACACCCGGCCGCGCGCATGCGGGGCCAGGAGCGATCGAACCTCGTCAGCGAAGAGGAGCCGGGACTCCACGGCACTGGAGTGTAGCTCCGCCCGGATTTCGCACCCAGCCCTACCCGCATTGACCGCACTCAACGGGAGTCCAGAAGCGCCCCTTTCCCCGTACCAGGGCCCATCCTTCGTGTTATCGGTAGATGCCGATAGAGCGCGAATGGACGAAGGTCCGGCGCTCCTGTCGTCCAGGAGAGATGGGCATGAAGACGATCAGCCGTATCGCAATTGCGAGCGTCACCGCGTTCGCAGC
>DAIEMM010000061.1 GCA_027349605.1 Anaeromyxobacteraceae bacterium | reverse complement strand
GCTCTCCACCAGCTCCGCCGGCAGCGCGCCGCAGTTCACCGGCACGAAGCGCCGCGCCTTGCGGGCGCTGTGGAAGTGGATGGCCCGCGCCGCCAGCTCCTTCCCGGTGCCGGTCTCGCCGCCGAGCAGCACGGTGATGTCCAGGCCCGCCGCCTGCTCCAGCAGGTCGAAGACCTCGCGCATCCGCGGGCTCTTCCCGATGAGGTTGTGGAAGGCGTAGACGCCCTCCAGCTCCTTGCGCAGCGAGGCGGCCTGGCGCTTCAGGCGGCGCCGCTCCAGGGCCCGCGCCACCACCAGCCCCGCTGCGTCGGGGTCGAAGGGCTTCTGCAGGTAGTCGTAGGCCCCGCGCTTCATCGCCTCCACCGCGTCCTGCACCGTGGCGTAGCCCGTCATCATCACCACCTCGGTGTCGGGCGCGCGGCTCTTCACCGCGGAGAGCACCTCGAACCCGTCGGCCCCCGGCATCTTGATGTCGGTGACCACCACGTCGAACTCCTGGGTGGCGACGAGCGACAGGGCCCGGGCGCCGTCGGCCGCGGTGGTGAGCTGGTACTCCTCGCCGAGGATCCGCGCGAAGAGGCCCAGCATGTTCTCCTTGTCGTCCACCACCAGGACGCGGGCGCGCTCCATGATCAGGCCCTCCCCTGCGGGCGCGGCAGGCGGAGCGTGAAGCGGGCGCCTCCGCGGGGCGCGCCGTCCACGTCGATGGAGCCGCCATGGGCCCTGGCGATGGCCAGGGACACCGCCAGCCCCAGCCCGGTCCCCTGGTCCTTGGTGGTGAAGAAGGGCTCGAAGAGCCGCTCGCGCGCGCCGGGGGAGACGCCCGGCCCCGAGTCGGCGACCGCGACCTCAACCGAGTCGCAGTCGCCGGAGAGCCGGAGGTCCACCCGGCCCCCCGCGCCGGCGGCCTCGGCCGCGTTCTTCACCAGGTTGAAGAGCACCTGCCGGAGCTTCGGCGGGTTCCCCTCGGCCTCCGCCGCGCCCTCGACGGTGACCGCCACGCCGTCGAGCAGCCGCGCGTCGCGCAGCCGCGCCAGCACCTCGTCGGCCAGGGCCCGCAGGTCCACGGGCTGGGGCGGCGCGGCCAGGGGGCGCGACAGGTCGAGCAGCCCCTCGACGATCTCCCGGCAGCGGAGCGTCTCCTCCTCGATGATCCGCAGGTCGCCGGCGAGGCCCGGGGCGGCCTGCTTCTGGAGGAGCTTGGTGTAGCCGAGGATGACGCCGAGCGGGTTGTTGATCTCGTGGGCCACGCCGGCCGCGAGCCGCCCGATGCCGGCCAGCTTCTCGCTCTGGACCAGCCGGGCCTGGTGCTCCCGGAGAGACCGGGTCATGGCGTTGAACTGGCGCGCCAGCGCCCCGAACTCGTCGGGCGAGTCCTCGGCGATGCGGGCGTCGAGGTCGCCGGCGGCGAGGCGCGCCGCCCCCTCGCCGAGGCGCGCCACCGGCCGCGCCACCGAGCGGTTGACGGCCAGGCCGACGGCCAGCGCCACGAGGACCACGGCGACGTGCAGGACGATCACCCAGCGGATGGCGGCGTGCTCGACGGCGTTCACGTGGAGCTGGAAGCCGCGGATCGACTCCTCGAAGCGGCCGACCAGGAGGTCCACCCGCTCCTGGATGAGGTTCACGTAGCGCTGCGCCCGGTCGTGCTCGGCCTTGACGTCGGCCCGCTGCCCCTTGAGCACCGCCGGGACGATGCGCTCGCGGAAGACCCGGTCGAGCTTCTCCGTGGCCGCGGCGATGTCGTCCACCCAGCCCAGCTCCTCGGGCGTGGTGGCCCGGGCCCGCACCTCGGGGAGGAGCTGCAGCACGCGCTGGTGGGCCTGCTCGTAGAAGCCGAGGTGGCTGTCGTTCCCGATGATGATGGTGTGGGCCTGGTGGGCGTACTGGTCGCGGACGGCGCTCGCCAGCTCCAGCGCCAGGCGGACGCTCTCGGCGTTCTCCTTGGTGCGGTGGAGCCCGTCGTGGACGTCGCGGAAGCCCGCCAGCGTCACGAAGGAGGCGGCCGAGAAGAGGACGACGAGCGACCCGAAGGCGAGGAAGAGGCGGCGGGAGGTGCCAGACCAGGTTCGCATGGAGCTACCGGAGTGTAACAGGCCAGGTGACACCGTGATTCTCCTCGACCTCGCCAAGGCGCTGGAAGTGCTCGGATTCCCGTTCCTTTGCCCCGGACGGGCGTGGCACGCGCGGTGCTACGATGCACGCCTCATGCGCGATCCGACCCTGGCCCTCGCGGCCCTCTTCGCCGCCGCCCTGGCGGCCACCCCGGCTCGGGCCGCGGCGGCGCCGCAGCAGGCGCCCTCCGCCACCTCGCTCCCCGCCGACCCGCTGCTCCAGTCCCTGATCCGCGAATCCCTGGAGCGGCGCCCGGAGCTGCTGCAGGCCCGGGCCGCCGTCCGCGCCGAGCGGGAGCGCATCCCGCAGGCCGGCGCGCTCCCGGATCCGACCCTCACCCTGGGCATCCAGAACGACGGCTTCCAGGGGATCCAGGTCGGGAAGATGGAGACGAGCTACTACCAGGCGATGATTACCCAGCCGCTCCCCTGGCCCGGTAAGCGGGGGCTGCGGACCGAGGTGGCGAGCCGCCAGGCGGGCCTCGCCGAGGCGCGGGCCGACCGCGCCCGGCTCACGGTGGAGGCCGACGTCCGCCGCGCGTACGTGGAATTGCTCCTGGTCCGCGACCAGCTCGAGCTGCTGGCCCGCCAGGAGGCGCTGTGGGAGCAGTCCGAGGGCCTGGCCCGGGCCCGCTACGAGGTGGGTTCCGGCCCGCAGTCCGATCTGCTGCGGGCGCAGCTGCAGCGCACCCGGCTGCGGCAGCAGCGGCTCCAGCTCGAGGCGGCGGAGCGGACGAGGCTCCAGGCGCTGAACCGGCTGCGCGGCCGCGATCCCGGCGAGCCGATCCCGACCACGGTGCGCCTCGCCGACCTGGCCGAGCCCGCGGTCCCCTCGCTTGCCGGGGCGATGGCCGACGCCGAGGCGCGGAGCCCCGAGCTGGCGGAGGCGCGCATCTCGGTGGAGCAGGCGGAGACGCGGGTGGCGCTGGCGAACCGGGAGCGCTACCCGGACCTGGCGGTGAGCGCCGGGGTGATGCCGCGCGGCGCCTTCGAGCCGATGTGGACCCTCTCCCTGAGCGTGGGGCTCCCGGTCTGGTCGGGGCGCAAGCAGTCCCGGGCCGTGGCCGAGAGCGAGGCGCGCCGCGATGCGGACGGCCAGGGTGCCGAGGCCGTTCGCCAGGTCCTGCGGCTGCGCACCGAGGAGCGCCTGGCGCTCCTCGACGCCGCGGAGGGCACGAACCGGCTCTACCGCGGAGGCCTGCTGGTGCAGTCGGAGGGAGCCGCCGAGAGCACCCTGAGCCAGTACCGCGTCGGCCGCGTCCCCTTCGCCTCGGTGCTGGAGGCGCTGGACGGGCTGGTGGCCGACCGGGCGGCGTACCTCGAGTCGCAGGCGCAGGCGCAGCGCCTCGCCATCGCCCAGTGGGAGCTGTCGCTGGACGAACCCGCCGGTGGGGCTCCCGCCATGGGCGCCTGCGGCGGCGTCCCCGGTGCCGGCGCCATGGGCGGGGGAGCGGCGAAGGGCGCGGCAACCACCGCCGCCGCTCCGTCCGAGGCGGTGTCGAGCGGTGGTGGCGGCGGCGGGATGTGACGGGCGTGCCTGGCGACACCATCTGGAGAATACGATGAGCGAATCGACCAATCCCTCGAAGAGCGCGCGCCGCTTCGGCGCCGGGGCCCTCGCCGCGACGCTGGCCGCCGGCCTGCTCGCCGGCGGCGGCGCCGTCATCCTGCTCCGGCGCGGTGGCCCTGCCCCGGCCCTCCACGCCGACGGGGCCGAGGCGAAGAAGCCGCTCTACCAGTGCCCCATGCACCCGACCATCACCGCCGACCACCCGGGCGACTGCCCGATCTGCGGGATGAAGCTGGTGGAGGTGAAGCCGGGCGGCGCGCCGGCGGAGCGGAAGGTCGCCTTCTACCGCTCGCCGATGGACCCGAAGCAGACCTCCCCCACGCCCCGCAAGGACGAGATGGGGATGGACTACCTTCCCGTCTACGCGGACGAGCTGGGCTCCGGCCCGCCGGTCGAGGGGCTGGCGACGGTGCAGATCGACCCGGCCCGGCAGCAGCTCATCGGCCTGCGGACGGCCCCCGTGGCCGCTGGCCCGGTCGGCGGCGCCTGGCGGACGGTGGGGCGCGTCGCCGTGGACGAGACCCGCGTGCACCACGTGAACGTGAAGGTGGACGGCTTCGTGGACCGCATCTTCCTGGACTTCACGGGCCAGGCGGTCCGCCGCGGGCAGCCGCTCTTCGCGCTCTACGCGCCGGAGCTGCTGTCGCTCCAGGAGGAGTACCTCCTGGCGGTGAAGGTGAGGCGCCAGCTCGGCGGTGGCGCGCTCGCCGGCAGCGGCGACGACCTGGTCCGCTCGGCGCGGGAGCGCCTCAAGCTCTGGGACGTCCCCGACGCGGCCATCGACGAGCTGGAGCGGACCGGGAAGCCTCGCCGGGACATCACCTTCGTCTCCCCGATCTCCGGGGTGGTGACGAAGAAGGACGTGGTGCAGGGCCACAAGCTCTCCGCCGGCGACATGCCCTACGAGATCACCGATCTCTCCGAGATCTGGGTGCTGGCCGACGTCTACGAGCCCGACCTGGCCCGCACCCGGCTGGGGATGCCCGCGACCTTCGTGGCCCAGGCCTATCCCAACAAGACCTTCTCCGGCC
>DAIEMM010000055.1 GCA_027349605.1 Anaeromyxobacteraceae bacterium | reverse complement strand
CTCGCCCCACGGATGGCTTCCGATGAGCCTGCCGTCGGTGGAGTAGGCGATCTGGCCGTCCGGACGCAGCAAGCTGATGGACTCGAGGTCCGCCCGGTGACTCCGGGCCAGTTCGAGGAGGTCGGGCACCTGGTTCGGCTGCCCTTCCATCATGGTCTGGGTCACCCCGGAGGTGACGTTGGCTGCGAAGATCTCGGCCCGCTCCCGCTGGACCTTCTCGATGTCGGCGCCGTAGGCGCTGACGGCCACGTAGACCATGGCGCCGAGCACGGCCGCGAAGAGGACGGCCGTGGGCAGGATGATCCGGGCCCGGACGCTCCGGTCGAGGCGCTTCCAGAGGTTTGCGAGTGGAACCATGGTTTTCGTGCCCCTCGGAACCCGCCTTCGGGTCGCAAGGATCGCGCCATTTCACCCATCCGAGTTCAAACCTGCGAAGGGCTGGGTGATTTCCCCCGCAGCCGGTCGTCAGTCCGTCGGCAGGTCGCTCGTTCTGCGCCTGGACGGGTGCCCGACGCAACGTTTGCCGTCGGAGTCCGAAGCGGTATCAGGCGTGGGGGGCCGGTTCGCCGGTCGGCTGGACCACGTCGAAGATGCGGGCGGCTGCCGCCATCAAGCTCGCGCCCCCTTCGGCCTCCTGGCCGGCCCGGCGGAGGCGCACGCTCGGCTCGTGGAGCAGTTTCGAGACGATGGCGCCGGCCAGGGCATCGAGCCGCTTCTCGAGCTCGGGGTCTCCCCCGAGCCGTCGCACGGTGCGCTCCACCTCCTCGCGGGCGATGGCCGAGGCCTGGTGCCGGACCGCGGCGATGATGGGCGCCGCGCGACGTTCCGCCAGGTCGCGGGCGAAGCGCTCGACCTCGGCGTCGACGATCTTCTCGGCGTCCCGGACGGCACCGGCTCGCGCCTCCTGGGCCTGGCGCTGGATGCGCGCGAGGTCGTCGACGTCGCAGACGTAGATGCCGTCCACCTCGCCCAGGGCGGCGGGGACGGCCCGGGGCACGGCCAGATCGAGGAGGAGCAGCCGGCGATGACGGCGCAGCTTCATCATCGCCGGAGCCCCTCGCGGCTCGAGCGCGGCGAGTGCCACGGGTGCCGCGACGACGGCCACGTCGGCCCGGAGGAGCTCGTCGCCGAGCGCCTCGAGCGTCCGGGCCTCGCCCCCGACCTCCCGCGCCAGGGCCTCGGCGTTCGCGAGGGTGCGGTTCACCACCGAGACGTGCATCCCCTGCTGGTGGAGGTGCTGCGCGGAGAGCCTGGCCATCTCCCCGGCGCCGACGATCACGGCCCGGCGTCCGTCGAGCGGACCGAGCACCTTCTCGGCCAGGTCGGCGGAGGCGTGTCCCCACGAGACCCCGGCGCGGCCGATGCTGGTCTCGGTGCGGACCCGCTTGGCCACCTGGAGCACCCGGGAGATGACCGAGGAGAGCTCCTTCCCGACCGACCCGGCCTCGGCGGACCGGCCGAACGCCTCCCTCACCTGCCCCAGGACCTGGGGTTCGCCGACCACGCCCGATTCCAGGCTGGCGGCGACGCGGGAGAGATGGCGGAAGGCCTCCGCCCCGCGAAGGTCGAAGAGCGCAAGGCCCTCGTCACCGGCGCGACGGCGCAGCGCCTCGGCGAGGCTCGCAGCCGCGGCCGACGGGCACGTCGTCGCGGCGTAGACCTCGACGCGATAGCAGGTCGAGAGGACGAACACCTCGTCCACGCCGTCGAGCGACCCGTAGGAGCGGAGCACCTCGGCGAGGTCCTCGCCCCCGGCCGCGAGCCTCTCGCGGGATGCGACGGAGGCCCTCTTCCTGTCGACTCCAATGGCGACGAGCATCGACCCCTCCGGGACACCCCGAATAGCAACTCCCGTGCCTGACAATGACCAATGAATTCAGGAGAGTGAATCTGGTCGACCGCGCATCTGTTGCGCCGCTGCTCCCCACCCCGGGACGGCAGCGAAACGGATGCGGCCCCCCCTCGTCGGGGGGCCCTCACTGCCGAGGGACGGGTCGAACGGGGGCATCCTCCGGCGACCCGGCGGGCGGTTCGGTATCCAACCGATCCGGGACCGCCGATTCCACCGGGTGCACGAGCCAGGGTCCCGCGCGTCGCACGTCCCCTGGAGCAACCCTGGACGGCCGGCCGGCGAGAAACCTCCCGCTGCAGCGCTCCGACGCCTCCGCCACCTCGTGGAGTTCCATGTCGCGGGGTTTCACGATCGGGTCCCGCTGGTTGTAGAGGCGGTAGTCCCGGGTGACGACGTGGCTGCCGTAGGTCCGCCAGGCTCGGGTGTACGGGAGCGGCGTCAGGAGCGGGAAGCGGGCCGTGTCGGGATCCCAGGCTAGCGCCCGCCCGAGCGTCTCCTCGACCGTGGCCGCCGTCTCATCGGGGAATCCCAGCCAGAAGGAGGTCTCGCAGGCGATGCCCGCTGCCCGCAGCGCATGGACGGCACGCCGCCCGTCCGAGAGCGCGCGCACCCGTTCGGGTCCCTCCAGGCGGTCCTCGGCCGGGTCGCGACAGATCCCGACGTGGGTCACGCCGGCTGCTCGCCACGTCGGGAGGACCGCCTCGTCGCGCAGGACGTCCGGGACGCTGCTCCAGATCGCGATCTCGAGCCCGAGGTCCAGCTCGAGGATGCGTCCGATCAGCCTGGCGAAACGGTGGGCGTCGGCGGTCGGAGCAGGGTCGTAGAACCCGACGACGTCGACGCCTTGCTCCCGGCGCAGCTGGGCCAACTCGTAGGCGACCGCGTCGACCGAGCGCGTACGCCAGGCGCCGTCGTACTGGGCCGAGGGGCAGCAGGAGGCGCATCGGCGCGGGCAGCCCCGCGAGCTCACGATGGCCCCCAGCCTGGCGCCGGGGCGGCCGGACCAGGAGTAACGGGAGACGGGGAGCAGGTCCCAGGCCTTGGGCAGGGGATCGAGCGCAGCCAGTCGAGGGCGTGCTGCCGTCCGGATCACCCGGTTTCCGAGCGCGAAGGCGACCCCGGCCACCCTCGCCGGGTCGCCCCCCGCGGCGAGACAGTGGAGGAGCTCGGGAAGGGTCTCCTCTCCCTCGCCGACCACCGCGAAGTCGACGTCGCCCGCGGGGAGGAACTCGGGGTACATGAAGGAGGCGTGGACTCCCCCGATCACGGTGGTGCATCCCGTGGCACGGACCCGGCGGCACAGCTCCAGCGCCGCGGGGAACCCGGGCGTCGCGGCGGTGACGCAGAGGACGTCGGGCCGCAATCCCTGGACGACGCGCTCCACCTCGTCGATGCCCAGCCCGAGGGCGAGGGCGTCGACGACCTCGCACGCATGCCCCTCCTCCCGCGCCGCGCCGGCCAGGTGGACGAGGGAAAGGGGAGGCCAGGCGTCGGTGGGATCGCCCACCGGGCCTGGCTCCGGAGCGCTCGTGAATAGGACCCGCACGCTCCCCTCCCCGCCCTCGCCCCTGGTCGTTCCCCTCCCGGAGCGACCAGGCTGCGCGAGGAAGCAGCAAGGACCGGGCCGAGACCCGGCCCCCTCGATCGTGGGGATTTGGAGGTCCCGCGCGGGACCGCGAGGCCGGGGACTGGGGCAAGCGCCCCATGTCGTACCGGGATCGGGGGATTTGGCGCAGCGGCCCGCTACGGGTCGACGCGGATCACCCCGCGCCGGAGCGCGAAGCGGACCAGCTCGGTGCGGTTGTGCAGGCCGAGCTTCTCCATGACCTTCTCGCGGTGGGACATGGCGGTCT
>DAIEMM010000050.1 GCA_027349605.1 Anaeromyxobacteraceae bacterium | reverse complement strand
GGGACGGCGCTAGCTCGGCGGGGTGCGGCTCGGCGTCAGCCACACCTCCGGCCCCAGCCGGAACATGGCGGCCGGCAGTCCCAGCTCGGAGGGATCGGCGGAGAGGAAGGCGGCCATGGCCATGGCGGCATTCTGCCGCCGCGTCGCCTCGTCGGAGATGGGGCCCAGCTCCCCGCGCACGCGAAAGACGGCCTCCACCAGCGCCTTCACTGAGGGTCTATGGGGAAGCGCGGCGCGGATGCGGAACAGGTAGCGGTCGAGCGGCTCTGCGTTGCCGAAGGCGAAGGTGACCACGGTGTCGATGGCGCTGTCGACCTCGCGATCGGACGTCAAGAGCACGTGATCGGCGTCGAGCGAGATGGTCCCGGTGGCGTTCTCCATGGCCCATGATTGCGGGCTTTCCGCGCGCGCCACCAGTCCCGCTCCAGGGTGACGAGGAATGCCGCGACCCGCCCCTACATCGACTCACGGTCAAATGGGGGAGGGCGAGGCATTCACTCGGAGAGAATGGAGACGCCCACATCCTCCCATCCCGCCGGCGGGGGGGAGGCGCCGCCCCTGTCCCACGGTGACGCGGCAGGGGCACAGGTGGTAGCATCCCGGGTGCGTGCATGTAGGACTCGTGCTCACCGGCGGCGGAGCGAGGGCGGCGTACCAGGCGGGCGCGTTGCTGGCGCTCGCCGAGGTCCTCCCGCGCGGCGCCGTTCCCTTCCGGACGATGTGCGGGGTCTCCGCGGGCGGCCTGAACGCCGCGTTCCTGGGTGCCTGGCGCGGGGACCTCGAGGACGCCGGGCAGCGCCTTCGCGACCTCTGGCTCGAGCTCTCGCCCGAGCGGGTCTTCCGGACCGACAGCGCGCGCATGATCGGCATCGGGACCCGGTGGATGCGCGACCTCTCCGCCGGCGGCCTCTTCCACCGCAGCCGCATCAACTTCCTCCTCGACGCCACGCCCCTCCGCGACTTCCTGCACGAGCGCCTGCCGCTCGCGGACCTGCGCCGGAACATCGCGTCCGGGGCCATCCGTGGCTTCGCGGTGACCGCCACCAGCTACGCGACCAACGCGGCCGTGACCTTCTTCGACGGCGCCCCCGACATCCAGCCGTGGGTCCGGGCCACGCGGGTGGGGGTCCGCACCCAGATCCGGCTCGACCACGTCATGGCCTCGGCCTCGATCCCCATCTTCTTCCCACCGGTCCGGATCCAGGGCGCCTGGTACGGCGACGGCAGCGTCCGCATGACCGCCCCGCTCTCGCCGGCCATCCACATGGGCGCGGAGCGGCTCCTCGTCATCGGGGTCCGGCGCTGGAGGGAGCCTTCCGAGCTCCAGCCGGCGAGGCCCCCGTCGCGGCGCGAGGCGCTCCCGCCCTCCGAGATCGCCGGGACGCTCCTCAACGCCGTGTTCCTCGAGACCATCGAGGCCGACGTGGAGCGGCTCGAGATGGTGAACCGGCTGGTGGAACGGCTGCCGGAGGAGCGGCGGGGGACCCTGCGGTCGATCCCCACGCTCGTGCTGCGTCCCACGCGCGACCTCGGACAGCTGGCCGGCGACCAGTACCGTCGCTTCCCGCGGTTCCTCCGCTACGTCCTCTCGGGAATCGGCGCCCACGCCGACAGCGGGTCCGACCTGCTCAGCTACCTGGCGTTCGAGCCGGTCTACGTGGGAAGGCTCCTCGAGCTGGGCTACGAGGACACGCTGGCCCGCCGCGGGGAGATCGAGCGGTTCTTCGGCGAGGCGCGAGACGCGAAGGTCTCCCTGCGGGCGTAGGAAGGCCTGGCGGAAGTCCTCCGTCCGCGGGCGGCAGCGCCTGGACCGCCGAGGCGATCTCGTGAGCGAGCCCGGTCACGAGCGCGCTCGTGGCCGCCACGGCGGCGCTCGCGCCGGGGCCGGCGCTCCCCTGCCGCAGGACGGTCGTCCCGCGCGCCAGGACCTCCTCGCCGGTGCCGGAAAGGACGGCCCAGCTGGCCTCCAGCCGGGCCTCGCCCCGGTCGTTCCAGCCCAGCGCCGTCACGTTCACGACCAGGCGGGCCCGCAGCGGCAGGACCGGGTCCCAGGGCTGCGGCAGCACGCGCCAGCCGGGGAGGAGGGCCGTGAGGTCCTGCGCGAGCACCCGGGTGACGCCGGCCCCAAGCGGCTCGGCCCAGCGCCTGTACTCGTCGAGCTCGACGGCGTTCTCGCCGGAGAAGGTGACGATCTGCGGGCGGTCGAGGTACTCGGCGACGCGCGTCGGGAAGACGCCCAGCGTGCCCTCCGGGCCGGTGGAGGGCACGGCCGCGTTGGCCGCCGGGCTGGCGGAGAGCACGTAGAACCGGGCCGCCGGGGAAGTCCCGAAGCATCCCGCCGTGGCGAGCGCGACGGCGACGAGGGACGTCTGCAGGGATCGCATCATCGGCCTCACTTGGGCGCGGGCGGCTTGCCCTCCAGGATGGAGGACGGGTTTCGTTCCAGGTACTCGGCTAGCACCCTCACCGCCGCCGCGGCGCGGGAGATCTCGGAGAGGGTGTGGGAGAACTCGCGCTGCGCGCCGGACGTGCCGGCCAGGGTCTGCTGGATCTGGGTCAGCCCCCGCTGCGCTGCATCCAGCGTGCGGTGGAGGTCGCCCACCACCTGCACCACGTCCGCGTCGTTCACCTTGCCGCGGAGGTCGGCCACCAGGCGGTCGACGTTTCCCAGGGTCTTCGAGAGGTCCTTGCCGGCGCTCCCCGCGGCGGCGAGCGCGGAGCGCACCTCGGCCGACCGGGCCAGGTCGCGGAAGGCCCCGAGGGTGGCGGAGAGGTCCCGGGCGATCTCGTCGTAGGGGAGGTCGGAGAGCGCGTTGGCGAACCGCTCCACGCGGTCGCTCAGCACCTGGAACTTCGTGGGCGCGGTCGGGATCTGGGGATGGGTGGTCGAGATGGTGAGCCGCCGCGGGGGCTGCTCCGGGTGGAAGTCGAGGTCGATGTAGAGCTGGCCGGTCACGAGGCTCGTGCTCTGCAGCTCGGCCCGCAGCCCCTTCTCGATGAGGAACCTGGCGGCCTCGGCGGAGTCGCCGGC
>DAIEMM010000041.1 GCA_027349605.1 Anaeromyxobacteraceae bacterium | reverse complement strand
AGGACGGGAACGAACGAGCGGTACGTCCGGGAGTGGCTCGCCAACCAGGCGGCGGGGAGCTACGTGACGCTCGACGTGGCGACCGGCCGCTACTCGCTCTCTCCCGAGCAGGCGATGGCGCTCGCGCAGGAGGACAGCGCGGTGTTCCTGCCCGGCGCCTTCCAGATCCTCGAGGCGATGTGGCGCGCCGAGCCGCGCATCCTCGAGAACTTCCGCACCGGAGCGGGATTGCCCTGGACCGAGCAGGACCGCAGCCTCTTCGAGGGGACCGAGCGCTTCTTCAAGCCCGGGTACGCGACCCACCTCGAGAAGGAGTGGATCCCGTCGCTGGAAGGCGTGGAGGCGAAGCTGCGCGTCGGGGCGCGGGTGGCCGATGTCGGCTGCGGCCACGGAGCCTCCACGTTGATCATGGCGAAGGCCTACCCGAACTCCACCTTCCGGGGGTTCGACTTCCACCCCGAGTCGATCGAGACGGCCAGGAAGCGCGCCGCCGCCGCCAAGGTCGGGGACCGCGTGCGCTTCGAGGTGGCGGCCGCGACCGACTTCCCGGGGCGCGACTACGACCTCGTCACCCACTTCGACTGCCTGCACGACCTTCCCGATCCGGTGGCAGCCGGGAAGCGGGCCAGGGAGGTGCTCTCCCCGGACGGGTCCTGGATGATCGTGGAGCCGTTCGCCGGGGATTCGGTGGCGGAGAACCTGAACCCGGTGGGGCGGGTGTTCTACGCGGCCTCCACCATGGTGTGCGTGCCGAACTCGCTCGCCTTCCACGGAGCGGCGCTCGGCGCCCAGGCCGGAGAGACGCGCATCGGCGAGGTGGCCAGGGAGGCGGGGTTCGCGCGCTTCCGTCGGGCCACCCAGACGCCGTTCAACCTGGTGTTCGAGGCCCGGGCCTAGACGGATCTCGACGCGTCACGTCATGGGCCGGCGGAATTCGTACCCGGCCGGGTGGTGCGCGAAAGTCGGCTGACGTAATCTCCCGGGCCGGTCTTCCATCACCCCACCCCCGATCTGCCGGCCCTCCCGCCGGCATGGAGGAAATACATGTACGGGACGATCCGGCGCTACAAGCTGTCCAAGCCCAAGGAGTTCAACGACGCGGTGAACGCCTCGTTCATCAACGTCGTCCGGAAGGTCCCTGGCTTCATCTCCTACATCGCCATCGACGAGGGCGACGGATGGTGGGCCTCCCTCAGCCTGTTCGAGACGCGCGAGGGCATCCTGCAGTCCGACAGGGCCGCCGCGGAATGGGTGAAGGCCAATGCCCCCGGCATGGTCTCCGGACCGCCGGAGATCACCGCCGGCCCCGTCGTGGTGAAGTAGGCACCGGGGACATCCGTGTTTTCCATCCATTCGACCGAACAGCTCCTCAAGGCCATCGCGCTCGCCAGCGCGGTCCTCTCCATCCTCATCGGCATCTGGTACATCGTCCGCCGTCCCCACCTGAACCGGGTCACCAAGTCCATGCTGCTCCTCGGGCTCGGCGCGTTCCCGCTCATCGTGTCCCTGACCGGCAACATCGCGAGCTTCGAGTACACGCTGTCGCGCCCCTTCTGCGGCTCCTGCCACGTGATGGGGCCATACCTGCGCGACGCCGAGGACCCGAAGTCGAACAGCCTCGCGGCCATGCACAGCCGGAACCACAAGTTCGGCGAGACCAGCTGCTACACCTGCCACGCCGACTACCAGATGTTCGGCGCCATCACCACGAAGCAGAACGGCATGAAGCACCTGTTCAAGTACCTCACCGAGTACGCCAGCACGGGCCCGGACGGCGAGGGCGGCCCGACCATCCACCTCTACAAGCCGTTCAAGAGCGGGGCCTGCATGCAGTGCCACTCGACCACGGCCCAGAAGTGGGTGGAGACCCACGGCGACTCGGTCGAGGCGATCCGTTCGGGCGAGATGAACTGCATCGACTGCCACAACGACATCCACCCGCTCGCCCTCTCCCGCAGGCCGAAGGCTGAAAAGGGGGCCGTCCAGTGAAGCACGAGATGGCAAAGAAGATGGTCCTCTACTCGGTGATCGGGACCATCGTCGCCATGGTTTTCATGGCCTCGTCGATCATCTTCCCGCAGCCGCTCCTGCTCGTCCTCGCCATGAGCATCGGCCAGGGCATCGCCATCTTCGCGCTGGTGCTCTACCTCCTCGCCGTGGCGCTCGACCTCCAGTCGGGCGGGGGCGGCTACATCCCCGCCGAGGAACCACCGGCGATCGAGGAGCCACCTCCGCCAGCGGAAACCGGGCCGCCCGCGGCCTAGCGTGACCCGCGTCCTCGCCACCCTGCTCCTCGCCTGGGCCGCCCTGACCGGCCCGGCGCAGGGCCAGGGCGGCGGGGTCGTCCCCCCGGCCCGGGTGGAGGCGGCGCTCCCCACCGTCACGCTGGCGGCGAGGAGCATCGGCTCGCGGCGCGGCGATCCGCCCGAGCGGCGGTCCCACGCGGCGCTGCTCATCCGGCTCGGGCCCGGCGGAGGCGGCTTCATCGTCCAGGGGGGCAAGGAGCCCGTGCCGGGCTGGCTTCCCGGCCGCGCGCGGGTGGTGGGATACGTCATCCCGTGCCAGGATCCGGGCGTGGAGTTCACGCGTGCGGCGGGGGCCTGGTGGGGAGAGCCCGGGGTGCGCGAGCTGCCCACCCGGGAGATCGCCACCTTCGTGGAGCCGGGACTCACCGAGGCGCGCATCCGGGAGATCGTGGACGCTCTCAACGAGGAGTTCCGGTCGCGCGACTACCGGCTGGAGGGTGGTCCCAGCTCCAACAGCTTCGTCAGTCGATTCCTCACGCGGCTGGGGCGCGAGCTCCCGGCCCTGGGCGACGTCGACCTTCCCGGCTGGGGATGGCATGGCTGAGGCGCCGCGACGCAAGATGTGGCTCGACTGGCAGCGCGGCCTCGCCGTGCTCTACATGCTCCAGTGGCACACCTGGGACTCGTGGCGAGCCGACGCCGTCGCCACCGGCCACGTCCACGATCTGCTCGGCGCCGTCGGCGGCTTCGCGGCCCCCTCGTTCCTCTACATGGCGGGCATGTCGCAGCTCCTCGGCGACGCCGCGCAGGAGCGCAAGGGAGTTCCCGTGGGCGAGCGGCGCCTGGGCGCCGTGCGGCGCGCTCTCTGGCTCCTGGGCGTCGCCTACGGGCTCCGCGTCTTCTGGTACGTGGCGGGAGGGGCCTGGCGGGTCCCGGACGGCTGGCAGGGGATCCTCAAGGTCGACATCCTGAACGTCATCGCGGTCTCCCTGCTCGTCTCGGCGCTCTTCACGGTCGGTCTCAAGCCCCGGACCCACGCCGCCCTCGCGGTCCTGGCCACGGCCGCGGTGGCCTTCCTG
>DAIEMM010000031.1 GCA_027349605.1 Anaeromyxobacteraceae bacterium | reverse complement strand
GAGTATCCGAGCAGGCGCGGGACCGTGTCCTCCCGCTCGCGGACGGTCCCGGCGATCGCGTCTCCCGATTCGAGGCCGGTCACCTTCACGCGAGCGTCCTGGAGCCTTCCTCCAGCCCGGCCTCGTGCACGGTGCGCCGACCAGCGAGCCCGGTAGCGCCTGCCGTCGACGCCCTCGAAGTCCACCTCGGCGAACCCGCCCGGGGTTCCCCGGGAGACGAGGTCCCGCTCGTCGCTGGCTTCGACCCGGAGTGAAGGGTCGTCCCCCTCGCGACCGACCATGACCCCCCGTCCGCGCTCGCCGAGGCGTGGGGTCTTCCCGAAGAGCGCCAGGCAGAGCGCGTCCATGAGCGTGCTCTTCCCGGACCCGGTCGGGCCGGAGATGGAGAAGAGGCCGGCTTCCGCGATGGGGCCCGTGTCGAGGGGCAGCTCGAACTTCCCGTACAGGCTCGCCAGGTTCTCGCCCCGGATGGCCAGGATCCTCATCGCGCCTCCTGGCTCACCTGGTCGAGGAGCTCGTGGAAGGCGACGAGCAGGTCGTCGGACGGGGGCGATCCGAAGTCCCTGTCGTGCTTGGCGCGGAACACCTCCTCGGGGTCGAGGTCGCCGATGGCGCGCACCTCCACGTCGCCGAGCGCGCGTCCGCTCCCGGCCGTGTCCACCGTGAGCCGGGCGAACCGCGCCTCCTTCCCGGCCAGTGCGCCTTCCACGGCCTGCCGCAGCATGGGGTCGGGCTGCTGGAGGCGGATCGTGACCTGGAGCAGCGGACGCCGGACCTCGGGTCCCGTGCCGCGGTCGGGGAGCCGGGCGAGCTCCTGGAGCACCTCGTCGACGCCGCCGGCCTTCCCGTCCGCAGGGACGTGGACGATGTCCACGAACCGGGGGAGCCGGAGGGGTGTCGCGGTCGCCTTCGCGCCGTCGACGTCCACGAGCACGACCTGGTGCTCGTAGGAGCTCTCGGACAGGTCGAGCGGGAGGAGCGATCCGGAGTACCGGACGTTCTCTCGCGAGCCCACCCGCTGGGCGAGGTGCAGGTGGCCGAGCGCGACGTAGCCGAGGTCCTCGGGGAAGAGGTCGTGCGAGACGGCGGCCTGGTTCCCGACCACGAGCCTCCGCTCGGAGAGGGCCGAGACCTGGGCGCCAGCGACGTAGAGGTGTCCCATGGCGAGCAGGGCCTGGCCCGGCTCCCGGCGCGCGCGGGCCGCGGCGAGGACTTCGGCGTAGAAGCGGCGGGTTCCGTCGGCCACCTCGTCGTCGGAGCCGGCTCCGGTCTCGGAGGCGCGCAGGAAGGGGACGGCGGCGACCCAGGCGCGGACGACGCCGTCGCGATCGGCGAGCGGGATGACGAGCCGGGCGACGTCGGGGGCGCCGTCCACGCGGGTGACCCCGCCCAGGACGTGGAGCCGCTCCATCGCGCTCAGGAACGGGTCGGTGGCGTCGAGACGCGCGGCCGAGTCGTGGTTGCCGCCGATGACGACGACCTGGAGGTGCGGCACGCGACGCCAGGCCTCGACGAGGAACCGGAACCAGAGGTTCTGGGCGGCGGTGGGCGGGTTGGCGGCGTCGAACACGTCCCCGCAGACCAGGACCGCGTCGACCCTCTCGCGCTCGATGGTCTCGAGCATCCAGGCGACGAGGCTCTCGTGCTCGAAGGTCCGGTCGAACTCGCGGAGGACGTGGCCGAGGTGCCAGTCGGCGGTGTGGAGGAGGCGGAGGGGCATGGGGAGGGGATGCTAGCGGCGAAGCGGACATGGAGGAAGGGAAGCCCCGGACCGGGTGTTGAGGAACATGGGGGAGGGCACCCGACGCCAGCGGCCGGGAGGCCGCTGGGAGGAGGAGGAACATGGCCACGGTCCAGCCCGCAGCGCGTGAGTGGTTCGTCCGTCCGGCGCCCGGCGTCGTGCGCGTCCACCTCGATCACCTCCAGGATCCCCTGGGGCACTTCGACCTCCCGGCCCTCGAGCGGGAACTCCGCCGCGACGTCGCGGTGGCGAGCGAGGGGCAGAGCGCCGTCACGCTGGTCAAGTACCCGGACCTGCGGGTCGTCCTCATCGCGCTCCGGGAGGGGGGGCGCCTGGTGGAGGCCAGGACCGAGGCCCGGATCTCGCTGCAGACGCTGCGGGGCCACCTGGAGCTTCACCTCCCGGAGGGAGCCATCGACATCCCGGCGGGGCACCTCGCGACCCTGGAGGGCGGGACGGAGTTCACCATCCAGGCCCTGACCGAGAGCGCGCTCCTCCTGACGCTGTCGTGGCCGGGCGGGAAGGCGCGGCCCCGGGGACGGTAGCCGCCGTTCCCGGCAGTTTCCGTTGACGCCGGACACGATCGTGAATAATGCATTCAAATTATGAATGCACGTTCACGTCCCGCTCCCCGCCCTCGCCTGCGGGAGCGGCTGCGCAGCGCCACCCAGGCCTCGATCCTCCAGGCCGCCGAGGAGGCGTTCCTCGAGGCCGGCATGGACTCCGCACGGATGGAATCCATCGCGGCGCGGGCCGGCGTGGCCGTGGGAACCCTCTACAACTACTTCGAGGACCGGGAGGCGCTCGTCGGCGCGCTCGTCCAGGACCGGAGGGCTGCTCTGCTCGCCCGCATCGACGCCGCGGTGGGGCAGGCGGCGGGTCTTCCCTTCGAGAAGGTGCTCGACGCGTTCCTGCAGGCGCTCTTCGATCACTGGTCCGCCCACCGGGGGCTCCTCGCCCAGGCGATCGAGGCCGGCCGCTCGGAGCGAGGGCGCCGTGCGGTGATCGACGAGATCGTGAGGAGGGCCGAGTCGGTCCTCGCCGCGGGGCGCTTGGCCGGAAGGGTCAGGCCGGACGAGGACGGCGTCCAGGCCGCCCTGCTCGTCGGGATGGTCCGGGGCCTGCTGGTGAAGGACGTCGCCCGGGGCGAGAAGGCGCTCTCCGTCCGCGGTCCCCGGCGCGTCGCCGAGGTCTTCCTGGGCGGCGCGGGGTCCTAGCCGTGGAGTCGGTCATGCCCATGGGGATGCCAGCGCCGCCGCGTCCGAGGGTCAACAAGTGGCTCGTGACCGTCTCGGTCTCCTTCGGGACCCTGATGGGAGCCATCGACTCCTCCATCGTCAACGTGGCCCTGCCCCAGATCCGGGGGGCGCTGGGGGCGACGCTCCAGGAGATCACCTGGATCTCCACCGGGTTCGCGATGGCCACGGTCATCGTCATGCCGCTGACCGCGTTCCTGGGGAGGTTCTTCGGCCAGAAGCGCGTCTACCTGGCGAGCCTGGCGCTGTTCGTCGCCGGCTCCGCCCTGTGCGGCACGGCGCAGACCCTCACGCAGGTCGTCCTCTACCGGGTGCTCCAGGGGCTGGGCGCCGGCGCCCTCCAGCCCACCG
>DAIEMM010000029.1 GCA_027349605.1 Anaeromyxobacteraceae bacterium | reverse complement strand
GCGCCCTGGGGCGCGCCACCCTGGCCGGCGAGGGTGCCGAAGTAGATCTTCTCGAACTTCCGGTTCAGGGTCTTCGACTCGAACCCGTCCATGGCCATCGGGTTCTCGACGACCACCTCGACGCCGTTCTCGATCGCGGCCTGCGGAACGGCGGCCCAGACCTCGCCGGTGTGGCCGGCGATGCGGAGATAGCTGTAGGGGGCGGCGTCGATGCGCTCGAGGACCTTGCCGCGGACGCCTCCGGCGGCTGGGGCCGTGGCCTCGGCTGCGGGGGCCTGCGCCGGGGTGTGCGCGTTGGACTTCTTGCACGCCGTCACGGCGAGGGCGAGCATTACGGCAAGGGCGAGACGCATTTCGGAAACCTCCAGGAAAATAGGGCCTTGGTTGGGGGGCGGTAGCATAACCAACGACGCCCCGAAGTAAATCCCGAAGTGTCGCCGCCGGCGGGGAGGGGGCTATCCCCGCAGCTTCCAGCCGCTCCGGAGCACGGCATAGGCCACCAGGAGGGCTCCCACCGCCAGGGCCGCCGCGACGGCGAATCCCGCCGTGGGAGGCGGGTCCGCCCGCCCCAGCACCGACCAGCGCAGCGCCTCCACGAGGTAGTAGATCGGGTTCGCCCGCGTCAGCCACCGCAGCGCCGGAGGGGCCATGGACGCGGAGTAGAAGACCCCTCCCAGGAAGGTCAGCGGCGTCACCACGAAGGTGGGCAGGAAGTTCACCTGCTCGAAGCTCCCGGCCCAGGTGGCGGTGAGGAACCCGAGCGCGGCGAAGCCGGCTGCCACCCCCACGAGCAGGAGGAGCGCGAGCAGCGGGTGGGCGACCCCGAAGCCGGTGAAGAGCGCGCCCACGAGCCACATGATGCCCCCCACCAGCATTCCCCGGGCGACGGCGGCGGCCACGAAGGCGCCCAGGATCTCGGCGTAGGAGAGGGGCGACACCAGCACGTCGACCACCGTCCCCTGGAGCTTCATGACGAAGAGGGAGGAGGCGCTGTTCAGGTAGGAGTTCGTGACCACGCCCAGCATCACCAGGCCGGGGAGGATGAAGCGGGCGTACGGGACGCCGTCCACCTCCTGGATGCGGCTCCCCAGCGACCAGCCGAAGACCAGGAAGTAGAGGGAGGTGGTGATGAGCGGGGAGAGGAGCGTCTGTCCGGGCACCCGGAGGAACCGGCGCATCTCCTTGGAGAAGAGGGTGCGGACGCCCAGGCCGTTCACGGGGCCGCTCCGCCTTCGCTCCCCAGGATCGAGACGAACACGTCCTCCAGCCGCGCACGGCGCGTCTCGACGTCGCCCACCGGCAGGCCCGCCGTGGCGACGGCCGCCAGCGCGGGCCCGAAGGAGCCGCCGGGCGGGGCGTCCACGTCGATGGCCGAGCCGTCCTCCTCGAGACGCGCCCCCAGCCTGGCCAGGCCGTCGGGGAGCACGGCGATCGGGGCGCCCAGGGAGATGCGCAGGGTCTTGCCGCCCTGGCGCTCCATGAGCCGGTCCTTTCCCTCGACGAGCAGGATCCGCCCGCGGTCGATCACCGCCACCCGGTCGGCCAGCTCCTCGGCCTCCTCGAGGTAGTGGGTGGTGAGCACGATGGTGGTGCCCCGCGCCCGCAGGCGGCGCACGTAGGCCCAGAGTTGCTGCCGCAGCCGCACGTCCACGCCGGCGGTGGGCTCGTCGAGGAAGAGGACCCGGGGCTCGTGGACCAGCGCCTTCCCGATGAGCAGGCGCCGCTTCATCCCTCCGGAGAGCGACCGGGTGTTGGCGTGCCGCTTCCCGGCCAGGTCGAGAGCCTCCAGGATCTCCTCCAGCCGGGCGGGGGAGAGCCGGACGCCGAAGTACCCGGCCTGGAAGTGGAGGGCCTCCTCGACCGTGAAGAACGGGTCGAAGTTGACCTCCTGGGGCACGAGCCCTACCGCACGCCGGGTGAAACGGTAGTCCCGCACCACGTCGCGCCCGAGGACCGTCGCCTCCCCGGCGCTGGCCCGGGTGAGCCCTGCCACGATGCTGATGAGCGTGGTCTTGCCGGCGCCGTTGGGGCCCAGCAGCGCGAGGATCTCGCCGTCGGCCACGTCGAGGTCGACGCGGTCGAGCGCGGTGAAGTCGCCGTAGAGCTTGGAGAGCCCGCGGAGGCGGACGACCGGTCCGGTCACGGGTCGCAGTGTAGCAGCGCCGATCGCTCCGCGCCGGTCGGTCGCGACGCACCGGGGTGATAAGGTCGGGTGATGGGACGTCGAGGCGTCGGAGTGGCGGACGGCGATCGTTGGGTCTTCAACCGCCTGGCGGGCGATTACCGCGCACGGCCGGCCTACCCCGCCGCCCTCGTGGACCGGTTGGCCGCGCTGGCCGGGGAAGCCGGCGCGGTCGTGGACCTGGGCGCGGGAACGGGCCTCCTCGCCCTCCCGCTCGCCGGGCGGGGCATCGCGGTCCGCGCCGTCGAGCCCGCCTCGGCCATGCTGGCCGTGCTCCGGGAGGGCGTCCGGGGGCTGCCGGTGGACCCGGTCCACGCCGCCGCGGAGCAGACGGGGCTTCCCGCCGGTGCGGCGACCCTCGTGCTCGTCGCCGACGCCCTCCACTGGGTCGAGCCGGAGGCGGCGGGGCACGAGGCGGCACGCCTGCTCGCCCCGGGGGGCGCCGTGGCGGTGGTCGAGGTGCGCATCCGGGGCTCTGCGTTCGCCGACGGACTCTCGGAGCTCCTGGCCCGGGAGAATCCGAGGGCGCACCCGCGCCCCAGGGGACGCCTCGACCAGTTCCTCGCCGCCACCGGGGTGCGGCGCCGGGCGGCGGAGACCTACCTCGACGAGCAGGTGCTCGCCCCGGAGCGCCTCGACGCCGTGCTCCGGTCCCTGTCGCTCGTCGGGCCGGCGCTCGGCCCGGAACGGCTGGCCGGGCTGCTCGCCGAGGCGCGGCGTCTGGCCGGGGCCGCCGGCGGCGCGACCTGGACGCGGGAGCTTCGCCTCACCTGGGGCCGGCGGGAGGCTCCTTGAGCACCGCCGATCCGGCGCGCCACCGCTCGAGGCCCACCCGGGCCGCCTCGCGCGCCTCGGCGAGGTGACGCCGGACGGGCGCGTCGAGCCGGGGGTCGAGGAAGTGGTGGGCGCTCCAGACCTCGGACGGCTCGAAGCCCCGGGCGAGCTTGTGGTCGCCGCCGGCGCCTCCCTCGAAGACGCGGCGCCCGAGCCGGATGCACGCCTCCACGGAGTGGTAGAGCGCGACGTTGAAGTGGAGGAACGGGTGCTCCTCGACGGCCCCCCAGTACCGGCCGAAGAGCTTCGCGGGCGAGGCCACGTTGAACGCCATGGCGACGAGGCGGCCGCCCCGCCGCGCCTCGACCACCTCGATCGACCCGGGCATGGAGCGCATCACCCGCTCGTGGAACCCCTGGTCGAGGAACCTCATCCCCCACTCCATGCGGGAGACCGAATGGCCGTGGAGCCGGGCGACGTCCCGGGCCCAGGCGGCCGGCCGGTCTCCCAGCTCGTCGCCGCGGACCGTGCGGATGGCGATGCCCTGGGCCGCCGGGGCGGCGCGCTCGCGGCGGATGGCGTTGCGCCGCTTGGAGGTGAACCGGGCCAGGAAGTCGTCGAAGGAGGCGTACCCGTGGTTCAGCCAGTGGAACTGGAAGTCGACCCGCAGGGCGAGGCCGGCCGCCTCCAGCTCCCGGGCGTCTCCCTCGGGAAGGTGGAGGACGTGGATCGACCGGATCCCCTCCTCGGCGCAGAGTTCCCGGAGGGCGGCTACGGCGGCCCGCGCCATCTCGCCCCGGTCCTCCCCCTCGGCGACGAGCAGGCGCCTCCCGGTGGCCGGCGTGAACGGCACGCCGACGACGAGCTTCGGGTAGTAGGCGATCCCGGCCCGCTCCGCCGCCGCGGCCCACTGCCAGTCACGGCCGAAGTCGCCGTGCGAGTCGCTCCGCGACCAGGCCGGGAGCGCGGCGACGATCCTGGCCCCACGCCGGAGCAGGAGATGGCGCCCGGCCCAGCCCAGTTCGGGGGCGGCGGAGCCCGACTGCTCGAGCGCGTCGAGCCAGGCGTGCGAGAGGAACGGCGTGGCGAGGTCGGGCTCGTGGGCCCAGAGCCGGTCCCAGTCCACGGCGGGGACGTCGGAGAGGTTCGAGCGGACGTGGATCTCGAGCGCGGACAAGGGTCCGGTCATAGCCCACGCCCCTTGCCGGCGCAGCGTGGTCCTGCTAGTCGCGGAGGATGCGCATCCCGCCATCGACCTGGCTCGCAGTGGCCCTGGCTGCCGTTCCCGGGACGGCGTCCGCCTGGATCTACCCGGAGCACCGCAACATCGCGGTGGCCGGTGTCCAGAAGCTGCCGCCGGGCGAGCGCGCTGCGTTCGACGCGCTCTGGAGCGAGGCCCGGAAGGCCCTGCCGCGGAGGCTCTGCCCGGCTCCCAGCGAGGGGGACCAGGGGACGAGGCCCGCCTGCCTCGACTTCGCGGCGATCCCGGCCATGTCCGGCGACCACTCGTGCAGCCCGAAGGAGGTCGCCGAGCAGACGCTCCCGGGCGACTGGATCCTCGACGTCGCGCGGGTCGCCGCCGAGACGCAGGCCGCCCTCGCCAAGGCCCGCGACCGGGACCAGTCGCTGAACGCCATCGCCACGTCGAACCTCGCGCTCCAGGCGGCGGACCCCGCCTACGTGAGCCGGGCCGGCGCCAACAACGCCCACTTCCTCCTCCCCCGGGTGAACAACGACGGGGCGGCCTACACCCGCGACGCGGTGAAGGAGGGGGCGCCGCTCAACGCCATGGGGATGTACCTGCAGTACCACATGGCGGCGCTCGAGCTGGCCCAGCGCTACGCCGCCCGTCCTCCTCCCCCCGCCGACCGTCCGGCCGCGGCCCTGCGCATCGTCGTGACCGAAGGGTACGCCCTGCACTGGCTCGAGGACATCTACGCCTCCGGCCACGTGGTGGGGACCTGGGGAAGCGACGCCTGGCGCAAGGGGACGCACGACTACTACAACGAGTTCGGGTACGACGGCGTCACCTGGGGCGGGGAGCCGATCATCCTCTTCGGCGACTCCTTCATTCGGGACGCGGACCTCCGGCGTGCGTCCGACGCCGTGAAGCGAAGCCTCGAGCAGCTCGTCTCCGCGCTCCGGCCCGGCGACGAGCTCGGCGTCATGGCCATCGGCTTCGGCCGGCCCGCCGCCCAGATCTTCGCCTTCGACTCCTGCACCGAGGAGGTCCAGCCCTCCGTCGCCGGGGCCGACGGCCTGGCGCGCCACTTCACGCCCATGGTCCAGGCCATGCCGGTTCCCGGCCGCGGCCAGGGCGACGTCCACCTGCCGCGCTTCCGCGAGGAGCTCGGGCCCTTCATCGGCGCCTTCGCCTCCGCCACCGGGAACGTCGGCTGGGGAGGCTTCGGCACCGACACCGCCCAGTTCTTCGGGTCGCTCTCCGCGGGTGTCCGCCTCGGGTTCGGCGCCGAGAGCCTGACCGGGTCGGTCGGAACGGGGCTCGCCTTCCTCGACGCCGGCATCACCATGCAGTCCGCCCAGACCGAGTCCTGCGACGCCGGACCCGCCTGCTCGGTCCTCGGCAGCAGCGCCTTCTTCCCCCGCGTCCCGGCCCGCACCGGGCTGCGCCTCGGCATCCGGATGCCCTTCTACCTCGTCCCCTTCGACATGCTCCTGCTCGGCCCGATCCTGGCGGTCGCCTCCCCGGGCGCGCTCAGCTCGGTGGGGGTGGCCGCGGCCAGCGGCGGCCTCGTCCCGTACGAGCGGAGCTTCGGCATCGGGGTCGGGACCCTCCAGTTCGTCGCGGGCCGCGAGATCGACGCGGTCCTCTACGGGTACCTCTCCGACGTGGTGGTCCTCGCGCCCGTCGGCCCGCCGCCCGACCCGGAATCCGCCTTCGGCGCCACCCAGCTCAAGTCGATCGCGCTGAGCTTCCCCATCCTGGAGTGGACCCCGTTCCGCACCTTCGCCACCCAGCTCGTCTTCGCCACCGTGGTGCAGTTCGGCTTCGGGGTGGAGATCCCGTTCACGAGCCCGGTGGTCTACCCGGAGGGCTACGGGAACGCTTCCCTCTCCCCGTCCT
>DAIEMM010000003.1 GCA_027349605.1 Anaeromyxobacteraceae bacterium | reverse complement strand
GCCCGTGGTCCTCGTGGCCGACCGGAGAGGCGGGGAGGCGGTTCTGTGCTCCCCGGAGGACGTGCAACGGGATGGAGCCTCCAAGGGGCGGCGGACCCTGCTTCCACCGGCGAGCCAGGGAGCGATCCCGGGTCACGACAGCCCCCTCGGGCCCGCCCTGCGGGAGAGCCTGGCACGGGAGGCCATCGGCCTGGCGATCGTGGCCGCCGAGCCGCGGGACGACCAGGTGGGATGGCTCGAGCAGTTGCTGGCGCCGGTCGTCGAGGGAGGCTTCGACTTCGTGTGCCCGGCCTACCACCGCCAGCGGACCGACGGCGCCATCAACACCGGGATCGTGGCGCCGCTGCTGCGGACGCTCTACGGACAGGCTCTCCGGCAGCCGCTCGGGACCGAGGCGGCGCTCTCGGGCGGCCTGGCCCGCCGCCTGCTCGAGGACGGGGACTGGAGCCGGCGGCCGGCGGAGGCGGGGTCCGACGCCTGGCTGGTCGCGAAGGCGCTGGGCAGCGACTCCCGCATCGCACAGGCGTGGCTCGGGCCCTGGCCGCGTCCCTCCGGCGACCCGGAGTCCCCCAGCGAGACCCTGACCCGCGCCCTCGACCTGGTGTTCCTGGAGATGTCGCGGGATGCCGCCCGGTGGCAGCGGACCGGCCCGTCCCGTCCCGTGCCGAGCTTCGGTCCGGCCGGGTTCGAGCCCGGCGGCGGCCGGCTCGATCCGGCTCGCCTCGTCGAGGCCTTCACCCTCGGTCTCCGCGACCTGCGTCCGGTCTGGGACCGCGTCCTTCCCCCGGCGGCGCTGCTCGCCCTGCACCGGACCGCGGCACGCCCGTCCGACGTGTTCGAGCTCCCCGACGAGCTGTGGGCCCGCGTGGTGTACGACTTCGCCGTGGCGCACATGACCCGCGCCGTGGAGCGGGGCCAGCTCCTGCGCTCCCTCACGCCCCTGTACATGGGCTGGCTCGCCGGGCTCGCCCGCGCCGCCGCGCGGCTCGACGACCGGGCGTTCGAGGACAGGCTGGAGGCCGTCGGGGCGGCCTTCGAGCGGGAGAAGCGCTATCTCATCGGTCGCTGGCGCTGGCCGGACGACTTCAACCCCTGAGGAGGCCGAGCCATGTGGGAACAGACGAAGCGCACATTCCTCGAGGCCGTGGAGCGGATGATCCAGAGCACGGCCCGGCTGCTGCCCAGCGTGCTCGGCATGGTCATCCTGCTGCTCCTCTCCACGCTCCTGGCGCTCCTCGTCCGGGCGCTGGTGCGGCGGGTCTGCACGCGGCTGGACGTCGACCGGCGCCTGCGGGAATGGGGCGTGGCGGCTCCCGCCCAGGCCGGCCGCATGCCCCCGTCGCGCCTCGCCGAGCGCCTGGCCGGCTGGACCATCGTGGTCATGGGCTTCGTCGTGGGGTTGAACATCCTCGAGAGCGCCGCGACGAGCGAGCTGGCGCTCCTCCTCCTCGCCTACGTCCCGCACGTGCTGGTGGCCCTGGTGATCCTGGTCGCGGGCCTGGCCGTCGCGCGGGCGGTGGAGCGGGGCATCCTCATCGGAGCCGTCAACATGGGGCTGCACTCGGCCAGGCTGCTCGCGCTGGGAGCGCGCTGGCTGCTCCAGATCGTGGCCGTCGCGATGGCGCTCGAGCACCTCGGCATCGGGGGGACGATCCTCACGACGGCATTCGCCATCCTCCTGGGGGGCATCGTCCTCGCGCTCTCCCTGGCGTTCGGGCTGGGCTCCCGGGAGTTCGTCGCGCGCTCGCTGGAGCGGCGCCTGACCGACCCGGCCGGAAAGCCGAAATCCCCGCCCTCCGACCACACGCACCACCTGTGAACCTGGCGCCCGCCAGCCGTCCCCGCGCGGACCGGGACCGCCGCAGCGGTCTCCTGCTCCACCCGAGCTCGCTCCCCGGCCCCTTCGGCATCGGCGACCTCGGGCCGGGCGCCCTCGCCTTCGGGGATTTCCTCGCCCGGGCCGGCCAGCGGCTCTGGCAGGTGCTTCCGCTCGGGCCCACCGGCTTCGGCGACTCCCCGTACCAGTCGCTGGGGGCGTTCGCCGGGAATCCCCTGATGGTCAGCCCCGAGGCGCTCCACGAGGATGGGCTGCTCACCGCCGCCGAGCTGGAGGAGGCCAGGGTCGGGGGAGAGGGGCCGGTCGACTACGGGGCGCTCCTGCCGCGCCGCGAGTCGCTCCTCGGGCACGTGGCCGACCGCCTCCCCGCCAGGGCCGGACCCGGTCTCCGGCGCGACCTCGAGCGGTTCCGGGAGGAGCGCGCGTCGTGGCTGCCGGACCTGGCCCTGTTCCTCGCGGTGAAGGCGGCCCACGGGGGAGCTCCCTGGACGGCCTGGGAGCCGGAGCTGGCCGCCCGGGAGCCGGGAGCGCTGGCCCGCGCCGCGGAGCGGCTCCGCGCCGACGTAGAGGCCCGGGTGGTGGCCCAGTTCCTCTTCGACCGCCAGTGGAGGGCCCTGCGCGCCCACTGCCGCGAGCGCGGCGTGGCCCTGATGGGCGACCTCCCCATCTACGTGGCGCACGACAGCGCCGAGGTCTGGGCCCGGCGCGAGCTGTTCCACCTCGACGGGAGGGGAGCGCCCACGGTGGTCGCAGGCGTCCCGCCGGACTACTTCTCGGCCACGGGCCAGCTGTGGGGCAACCCGATCTACCGCTGGGAGGACCGGCTCGACGCCTGCGTGGGCTTCCTCGTGGAGCGGGCGCGGAGCGCGCTCGCCTGGCTCGACGAGGTCCGCCTCGACCACTTCCGGGGCTTCGAGGCCTACTGGGCCGTCCCCGCCGGCTCCGCGACCGCCACGGAGGGCGCCTGGAGGCCCGGCCCGGGAAGGGTCCTCTTCGAGCGCCTGCGCCAGGGGCTCGGCGGGCTTCCCTTCGTCGCCGAGAACCTCGGCGTGATCACCCCGCCCGTGGAGGCCCTGCGCCGGGAGTTCGGCCTCCCCGGAATGGCCATCCTCCAGTTCGCCTTCGGGACCGATCCCCAGGCCCCCGGCTTCCGGCCCCACCGGTACGCGCCGGACCTGGTCGCGTACACCGGAACCCACGACAACGACACCGTGGCGGGCTGGTGGGCGAGCGACGGGAGCGACTCCACCCGGAAGCCGGAGGACGTGGTCCGGGAGAAGGCGCTGGCGCGCCGCTACCTGGACACCGACGGCGACGGGATCCACTGGGTCCTGCTGCGCGCGCTCCACGCGTCGGTGGCGGGGACGGTGGTGGCCCCGGTGCAGGACGTGCTCGGCCTGGGGAGCGAGGCCCGCATGAACCGGCCGGGGACGGCGGCGGGGAACTGGCGGTGGAGGCTCCGGGAAGGGCAGCTCGCCCCCGCGCTGGCGGGACGGCTGGCCGACCTCGCCGCGCTCTACGACCGGGCCTGATCAGGAGCCGCGCCGGAGCTCGAACCAGTAGAAGCCGTAGCCACCCAGGGTGAGGAAGTAGGGCAGCTCGCCGATGGGGGGAAACGGGGTGTAGCCGAGCATCTCGACGGGGACGAGGTCCCGGAAGGCGGAGAGGTCGAGCTCGGCGGGCTGGGCGTGGCGGGAGAGGTTGAAGACGCAGAGGAGGGTGTCGGACTCCCAGCGGCGGACGAAGGCGAGGATCTTCCGGTTCGCCACGGGGAGGAACTCGAGGCTGCCGCGGCCGAAGACCCGGAACTGCCGGCGCAGGCGGATCATGTTCCGCATCCACTGCAGGAGCGAGGAGCGGTCCCGGACCTGGGCCTCGACGTTGACCGCGGCGGCGCCGTAGACCGAGTCGGTGATGGGGTGGGAGTAGAGCCGCTCGGGAGGCGCGCTGGAGAAGCCGGCGCTCGGGTCGCCGCTCCACTGCATGGGGGTGCGCACCCCGTCGCGATCGGGACGCAGCGTGTCGTCGCCCATGCCGATCTCGTCGCCGTAGTAGACGATGGGAGTCCCGGGCAGGGAGAAGAGCAGCCCGTTGAGCAGCTCGATGCGGCGCCGGCCGTTCTCGACGAGGGGCGCGAGACGGCGGCGGATCCCCACGTTGAGCCGGTCCCGCGGGTCCCGCGCGTAGGCCAGGTTCAGGTAGGCCCGCTCGTCCTCGCTCACCATCTCGAGCGTCAGCTCGTCGTGGTTCCGGAGGAAGAGGCCCCACTGGCAGGCAGGAGGGATGGGCGGCGTCCGCTTCAGGATGTCGACGATCGGCTCGGCCGCCTCCAGCCGGAGGGCCATGAAGATGCGCGGCATCACCGGGAAGTGGAACGCCATGTGGCATTCGTCCCCGTCGCCGAAGTACGGACGCACGTCCTCGGGCCACTGGTTGGCCTCGGCGAGCAGCAGGCAGCCGGGGGCATGCCGGTCCACGAAGGCGCGGAGGCGGCGGATGGCGGCGTGCGTCTCCGGCAGGTTCTCGCAGGAGGTGCCCTCGCGCTCGACGAGGTACGGGATGGCGTCCAGCCGGAACCCGTCCACGCCCATCTCGAGCCAGAACCCCATCACCTTCTCGAGCTCCGCCAGGACGAGCGGGTTGTCGAAGTTGAGGTCGGGCTGGTGGCTGAAGAAGCGATGCCAGTAGAACGCCTTCGCCTCGGGGTCCCAGGACCAGTTGGATCGCTCGGTGTCGGTGAAGATGATCCGGGCACCGGCATACTTCCGGTCGTCGTCGCTCCAGACGTAGTATTCGCGCTCGGGCGATCCGGGGGGCGCCCGCCGCGCCCGCTGGAACCAGGGGTGCTGGTCGGAGGTGTGGTTGACCACCAGCTCGACCAGCACGGCGATGTCCCGGCGGTGCGCCTCCTCGAGGAAGAGCCGGAAGTCGTCGAGCGTCCCGTAGCTGGGGTGGACCCCGCAGTAGTCGGCGATGTCGTACCCGTCGTCGCGGAGCGGGGACGGGAAGAACGGGAGCAGCCAGAGGCAGGTGACCCCGAGGGTCTCCAGGTAGTCGAGCTTCTCGGTCAGCCCCTGGAAGTCGCCGATCCCGTCGCCGTTCCCGTCGAAGAACGCCTTGACGTGCGTCTCGTAGATGACGGCGTCCTTGTACCAGAGAGGATCGGTGGTGATCCGGGTCGCCATGAGGATCCTCCGGGACGGCGTCGGCGGTCAGGCCTTCCCGGCGTCGGCGAGGGCCTCGATGGCGAAGTCGAGCCGGTCGTTCCCGATGAACATCTCCTCCCCCACGAAGAAGGTGGGGGCGCCGAAGGAACCGCGGTCCACGGCCTCCTGCGTCTGGGCCTTGAGCGCGTCCTTGAAGCCCGGTGCCTCGGCGACGAGCGCCGCGCCGTCCAGCCCGGCCTTCGTCGCCACCTCCTGCACCACGGCCGGGCTCGAGATGTCCCGCCCCTCGGCCCAGTAGGCGCGGAACACCGCGTGGGTGTACGGGACGAGCACGCCGGCCTTCTCCGCCGCGAAGGCGGCGCGCAGCGGCAGCACGGTGAGCAGGGGGAACTGCGCCGGCCAGGCGAAGGGGACGCCGAGCCGCTTCGCCCAGCGTCCCAGGTCGGTGGCGAGGTGGCGCCCCTTGGCGGGGTTCTCGATGGGCGCCTTGTTGCCCGTGGCGTTGAAGACCCCGCCGAGCAGGAACGGGCGGAACCGCAGCTTCCCGCCCACCCGGGTCACCTCGGCCTCGACACGCGTCGACGCGAGGTAGGAGTAGGGGCTCACGAAGTCGTAGAAGAATTCGAGGGTGGCCATCGTCCTTGTATAACGGATCCATGCTCCCGCTTGCTGCAGCCCTCGCCCTCCTCGCCGCCGCCGCCCCGCCCGGGGCGCCCGCCGCCGCCGATCCCACGGCGCTGGCCCGCAAGGTCCAGGGCTTCTACGAGTCCACCCGCGACCTGCGGGCCCGCTTCGTCCAGACCTACACCTACGCCGCGATCGGGCGCCGCCAGGTCTCGAAGGGGACGCTCGAGGTGAAGAAGCCGGGCAGGATGCGCTGGGACTACGAGTCGCCGACTCCGAAGACGATCACGGTGAACGGCTCGCGCCTCGTGCAGTGGGAGCCGGAGGCGAACCAGGCCTACGTGGACGAGAAGTTCGACGCCACGGCCATGAGCGCGGCGGTCACCTTCCTCCTCGGGAAGGGGAGCCTCGAAAAGGAGTTCTTCCTCTCCAGCGGGGAGGGGGGGACGCTCGTGCTCCGCCCCCGGACCCCGGACCCGCGCGTCGAGACGGTCACCCTCACGGTGGGGCTCGACGGGGAGGTGACCCGCACGCGGGTGGTGGACGGCCAGGGGAACGTGAACGACATCTCCTTCGAGGAGATCCGCAGGAACACCGGGATCCCCGACGGGCGCTTCGAGATCACGCTGCCGGCCGGGGTCCGCCGCCTCTCCATGCCCGGCAAGTAGGCGCCCCGGGAAGACCCGCGGCGAGGGAAGCGTTGTACCCTGCGCCGCCATGTCCGAGCTCGTCACCATCGGCGCCGCCCCGGCGAAGCGCGCCCGGTGGAGGAACCCGTACCGCGCCCTCCCCGCCGTCCGCTGGGGCGTGCAGGGGCTCTACCTGGCCTTCCTCCTGCTCGTGGGCTACGAGTTCTGGCGCTTCCACCAGCAGGCGGTGGCGCCGGGGCCGGTGACGGCGGCGCGTCCTCCCGCGGTCGAGGCCTTCCTCCCCATCAGCGCGCTGGTCGGCCTCAAGCACTTCCTCCTCACCGGCTTCTGGGACCCGGTCCACCCGGCCGGCCTCGCCATCCTCGGCGCCGCCCTGGTGGGGGCGCTGCTCGCCCGCAAGGCCTTCTGCGGCTGGGTCTGCCCGGTGGGGACGATCTCCCGCGGTCTCGAGTGGGTGGGCGAGAAGCTCCTCTGGCGCCGCCGCTGGCCGAAGGTGCCGCGCTGGCTCGACCTCGCGCTCTCCTCGCTCAAGTACCTGATCCTGGCCTTCTTCGCGTGGGCCATCCTCTGGCAGATGCCGGCCGCCGCGCTCGAAGGCTTCATGCGCTCCCCGTACAACGTCGCCGCCGACGCGAAGATGCTGCTCTTCTTCCGCGACCTCTCGGCCACCTCAGCCCTCGTCCTGGGCGGGCTCGTGCTCCTGTCCCTGGTCGTGAAGAACGCCTGGTGCCGCTGGGGATGTCCGTACGGCGCGCTCCTCGGGCTCGCCAGCTTCTTCTCCCCGCTGCGGATCGTCCGGGACACCGGGACCTGCAACGACTGCGGCGCCTGCACGCGGGCCTGCCCGGTGGACATCCCGGTGCACGCGCGCCTCCAGGTCCGCTCGCCCGAGTGCACCGGCTGCCTCTCCTGCGTGGCGGCGAGCACGGTCCCCTCCTGCCTGGGTGTGAGCCGGGTGAAGCGGATCTCGCCCTGGGTGCTCCCGGCCCTGGGGGTGGGGACGATGCTCGTCTTCTGGGCGGTGGCCGTCGTCACCGGCTTCTGGACGAGCGAGGTGCCGCTCGAGGCCTTCCGGCAGGCCTACCGGATGGCGCCCATGATCGGCCACTGATCGCGCCCGCCGGCTCGCAGCACCGGAGGCGGGGCACACTCCACCTCGACGCGCCTCCCGGTTCGCGGGTGGTCGAGCTCGAGCCGGAAGGCGTGGAGGTGGTACCCCGGATCGCCGGGCACGGCGGTCCCTCCCGGGAAGGGCAGCCCACCCGGTCCGTAGAGGGGATCCCCCACGAGCGGATGTCCGGAGCTGGCCAGGTGGATGCGGATCTGGTGCGGGCGTCCGGTCTCGATCTCCACCTCGAGGAGCGACGCGGGCACGTCCCCCGGGCGCCGCTCCAGGACCCGGACCCAGCTTCGCGAGGGACGCCCGTCCGGCGACGCCGCATGGAGCGTCCCGGTGGGCGGGTAGGGGACCTCGCCGATGGGCGCGTCCACGGCGAAGGCATCCTGGAGCGGATGGCCCACGCAGAGCGCCCGGTAGACCTTGCGGATGCGCCGCTCCCGCATCGCCGCCTGCAGCCCCACCCGGGCCTCCTGGGACCGGGCGAAGAGGACGACCCCCGACGTGTCCCGCCCCAGGCGGTGGACGGGCGTGGCCGCCGGGTCGCGTCTCCGGACCACGGCGAGAAGGGTCGACTCGAGGTAGAGCCCGCCGCCCGGCAGCGTGGGCAGCCCGCGGGGCTTCGCGACGGCGAGGAGGTCCGCGTCCTCGAACAGCACGGCGGTGCAGGCCGGCGCGTCCGGCTCGTCCCAGGGCGGCCGCTCCCAGGAGAGGCGCTGCCCGGCCCGGAGCCGCTGCCCGGCGGCGGCCACGGCCCCGTCCACCCGTACGGCCCCCGCCTCGAGGCGGGCGCGCCACTCCCCCTCCGGGGCGCGCTCCCAGCGGGTACACAGATGGTCGAGGACGGTCCGCCCGGCGCCGCCGGCGTCCACCTGCTCGCTGTACACCCATCCCCGGTTGCGCATGCGAAGCGACGATGGTACGTCGCGAGGCCATGAGCCGCATCTACAAGTCGCTCCCCCCCAAGGGCACCGCGCTGGGAATCGCCTTCTCCGGCGGCCTCGACACCCGCTGCGCGGTGGCCTGGCTCTCCGAGCAGGGGCTCGCCGTCCACGCCTACACCGCCGACCTGGCCCAGCCCGACGAGGCCAACCCGGCCGACATCCCGCCCATCGCGCTCCAGCACGGCGCGGTGAAGGCGAAGCTCATCGACTGCCGCGAGTCGATGGTGCGCGAGGGCATCACCGCCATCCAGTGCGGGGCGTTCCACCTCTCCTCGGGGAGCAAGAAGTACTTCAACACCACGCCGCTCGGGCGGGCGGTGACCACCACCGCCATCGTGCGGGCCATGCGGGAGGACGGGGTCCACGTCTTCGGCGACGGCTCCACCCACAAGGGCAACGACATCCAGCGCTTCTACCGCTACGGGATCCTCGTCGACCCCGACCTGCGCATCTACAAGCCCTGGCTCGACAAGGCCTTCGTCACCGCCTTCGGCGGGCGCAAGGAGATGAGCGAGTACCTCGAGCGGCGCGGGCTGCCCTACAAGATGGGCACCGAGAAGGCCTACTCCACCGACGCCAACGTGCTCGGCGCCACCCACGAGGCGAAGGACCTCGAGCGGCTCGACACCAGCATGCGCATCGTCGCGCCCATCATGGGCGTGGCCCACTGGAAGCCCGAGGTGAAGATCGCCCCCGAGGAGGTCACGGTGACCTGGGAGAACGGGCTTCCGGTCGAGATCGACGGCCGCCGCTTCTCCTCCCCGTACGAGCTCTTCCTCGAGATGAACCGGGTCGGCGGGCGCCACGGCCTGGGCATGAGCGACCAGATCGAGAACCGGGTCATCGACGCCAAGAGCCGGGGCGTCTACGAGGCCCCGGGGATGGCGCTCCTGCACCTCACCTACGAGCGGCTGCTCTCCGCCATCCACAACGAGAACACCCTCGACCTGTACTTCACGCTGGGGCGACGGCTGGGGCGCATCCTCTACGAGGGGAAGTGGTACGACCCGGAGGCGCTCCTGCTGCGCGACGCGCTGACCCGCTGGGTCGCGCCCTCGGTCTCCGGCTCGGTGACGGTGGAGCTGCGCCGCGGCGACGACTGGAGCTACCTCGACACGAAGGCCCGCTACATGAGCTACGCCCCGCACAAGCTCTCGATGGAGCGGGTCGAGGACCCGGCCTTCACGCCGGAGGACCGCATCGGCGCGCTCGAGCTGCAGAACCTCTCGGTGGGGGACAACCGGGAGCTGCTCCTGCACCACCTCGACGCGGTCCGGGCGCTCGGCGCCGGCACCCCGCAGGCGCCTCGCCTCGGCGCGCTGCTGGGATCGGACGAGAAGGACTAGCCGGCTACCCCGCGTCGAGGATGGCCCGCACCCGGGCCCCGAGCGTCGCCGGCGTGAAGGGCTTGGCCAGGAACTCGATCCCGCCGTCGAGCACGCCGCGG
>DAIEMM010000012.1 GCA_027349605.1 Anaeromyxobacteraceae bacterium | reverse complement strand
GACGCTGCTCACGCTACTCGTCCTCCCCGTGCTCTATTCCGTCGTGGAGGCATGGGCCACGCGTCCGCGGCGCGGCGCGGCCACCACAGGGGAGGCCGCGGCCGGCACGTAGACCGTTCCCGCGACCTGAAGCGCCGGTGTTTCCCATTTCCCGGGCGCGCTTCGCGGATCGCCGCTTCGCAACCGGCGGGCCACGGGACCGGCGCGTTTGGGGCGCTCGCCCAGCACTTGCACGCCTCCTTCCCGGACCCGGCCGAGGCCGCGGGGAGCGACGAGGAGCGCATGGCGGTCTTCCGCGCCGTGCGCGACGACATCCGCGCCCGTCTCATCGCCGAGCTGGAACGCCGCGAGAACCGGCCGAGCACCCCCGGACCTAGCCGCTGAGCACGAGCGCGCGCGGTGAGGTGGCATGGGCCGCGTGAGCCGACGCCGTCACGGCTACCACCGGCATCCAGGGCATGACGGGAACGGGTGCCTACAGCTCCCGCACGATCAGCAGCGCCGCGACGGCCAGCAGGAGCCAGCCGAAGAGCGCTTGAACCATCCGTGGGTTCATCCGCTTGGCCATGACCCGGGAGCCGGCCTGGCTGCCTGCGAGGACGGCCGTGGAGCAGAGGAGCCAGAGTCCCCACCGTGGGCTCCGGGCCGTCAGCAGGTGCGAGACAAAGGTCGAGAGGGAGGAGACCATCACGGTGAACGACGAGGTCGCCGCGGCCACCTTCCCCGCGACACCGGCCATGAGCAGGATGGGGACGACGAAGCCTCCGCCGCCCCTGCCCGTGAGGCCGGCCAGGAACCCCAGCGCCGATCCCGTCAGGAGACCGACGGCCACCTTCTGACGGGGACTCAAGCCGGCCCTCTTGGGTTTCCAGCCCGACAGGGTGAGGAGGCCCGCGGCGGCCGTGAAGAGCGCGAAGATTAGGATCACCGGTTGACTCGGCACCTTCAGATCGGCCCACGCTCCGAGCGGCGGCATCACCAGCATGCCCAGGCCGAAGGTCACCGCCAGCCTCCAGTCCACCAGTTTCTCCCGGATGTAGGTGACGGAGGCCGAGATCGTCGTGATCACGGCGAGGAGCGCCCCGAGGGGAATGGCCTCCGCCTTGAAGCGCAGCCCCGCCCAGAAGAGGACCGGAATGTAGAGTCCGCCGCCCCCCATGCCCAGCATCGAGAAGACGAAGGAGATGCCCAGGAAGAGCAACGGAACCCAGAGCAGCATCATGGCGTCTCTCCCCGGAAACGGCTCAGCGCCAGAGGCGCAGGCCCTTGAGCAGCACGTACTGGATCTGGAAGCGCCAGGTGTGGGTGTAGGCCGCGCTCCCGCCGCGCGGCGACAGGTAGTCGGCCACGAGGCGCAGCGGCACGCGGCGGAAGTCGTAGGTGACGGAGGAGTCCCACTGCCGGAGCGAAGGAGCCGCTTCCGTGTGGACATCGGGGGTGAACCACTCGTAGCGCAGGGCGAGGATGATCTGGCGGACCGGCAGGTAGGCCGCTTGACCGTACGCGCCGTGGGCGACGATCTCCCCGCCCTGGTCGGGGGAGAGCCAGGCGCTGAAGTACTCGGCCTGGCCGCGCAGCTTGCCCCATCCCGCTTGCGCGAAGGCGTTGAGTCGGCTGTCGCGGCCCGCGAAGTGGCTCGTGAGCTTCTTGTCGAGCCCCGTCAGCTCGGAGGAAAGGTTCATGTCCGCATCGTGCCGGTCCGAGGCCGCCAGCCCAGCCCGCCAGAAGCGCGGGGTGCCGCCATCCGACTCGTTCCCGCCGTAGCTGAGGCGCGCCACGCCGAGCGGCCCGTTGCCCCTGGAGTCCATGTTGGCCCCCCCTCCCTGGAAGAGGCCGGCCGACCACTGCCACCCGCCGCGCGCGAGGTCCACCTCCATCCCGCGGTCGCGGGCGAAGCTCTGGCCCAGGTTGCCGTTCACCACCATGCGGTTGGTGAGGTCGGTCCGGTCGATGAGGTCGAGGGCCCAGTCGGGCTCGAAGCGCTCGAGGCCGAAGGGGGGAATGAACTGGCCCACCTTGAAAGCGAGGCCTCGAGCCGCCGGCACCAGGACGTAGGCGTCCTGGAGGTAGATCTGGTCGTCGGTGGAGCTCTGGAGGTTGGTCTTGTAGATGAACTGCACGTGGTAGCGGAGGCCGTCCCGCGGGCCCCCGTCGAGCATGGCCTTGAAGCGCCGGATGGCCCATGCGTCGTCGCCCTTGCTCGGATCCGTGTAGCGGAACTGGATGTAGGAGCTGAGCACGGGCACGTAGGGCGAGGGGGCCGCCTGATCGCCGCCGGCGAACGCCGCGGCGGCGCCCAGGGTGAGGGCGAGATGGACGACCAGGACGGTGCGCGATCTCATGCATGAGCCTCGCAGTGGCCCGGGAGTTCAGCCTCTGTGCAGCCCGCGTCCGAGAGAAGCGCCAGGCTGCGCGGGCGGAGGCCGCTGGAGCGTCCGGCCGGCATGATAGCGCCGTTGCGGGCTGGGTTCGCCAAGAGCCTGCGGTCCGTGACGCCGCTCTCGGGGACCTCGTGGTTGCGGCGGTGGCCCATGGCCGGCGACTCCTAGATGACGCCCATGAGCTTCAGGGCGATCTGCGTCGCGAAGAACCACATGATGCAGGCGAAGGCGACCTTCACGAAACCCGGGCTTGCCTTCACCGTGACGTGCGAGCCGACGGCCGAGCCGAGGATGCAGGCCACCGTCGCGGCCGCGAGGAACCGGTAGTCAACGTGGCCCAGGGCGAAGTGGCCGATGGTTCCCACCAACGAGCTGACCGTCACGATCAACGAGTTGGCCCCCGCCGCCATCTGCGCCCCGTACTTCATGTACAGGACGAGGAAGGGGAAGATGATCAACCCCCCTCCGACGCCGATGAGGCTGGAGAGAACGCCCACACCGAAGGAGAAGACCGTGATCAACACGATCATCGAGGCGCTGAGCCTCTTCACCTGCTGGCCGGGTTTCTCCTTCGACGAGAAGATCATGAGCAGGCCCACGGCGTACAGGAAGACGGAGAAGAGCCCGAGGAGAAAGTTCTTCGGAGCCATGCTGGAGAGCACGGCCCCCAGGAACGAACCCACGATGGTGCCCGGCAGGAAGACCAGGCAAAAGCGGTAGTCCACGAGCTTGTTGCGCTGGAAGACGATGGTCGCGGTGAGCGCCGTCACGAGGTTGAGAAAGAGCGCGGTGGAGATGGCGGGCTGGATGGCCATGCCCAGCATCACGAGCACCGGCGTGTAGAGCGAGCCGCCCCCCTTGCCGAACATGGAGAAAACGCCCGAGATCACCAGGATGGTGACGAAGGCGATGATCAGAAACGAGGTGGTCATGGTTTGCTTCCCCCTCTCCTCCAACGCACGAGGCGGAGACGCGGGGGGCGGTGGAAGGTGGAAGCGGCGGTTCACCGCTCGCCGCCGATCGGCCGGCGGCGCTCTCGTCTCACCCTCGTTTCCTCCGGCCCCGCGCGTCTTCGCGGTGAACCGCCGATCGTCCCGCGCTCCCCCTTACCCCTTGTACCCCGAGCACGGGATGCAGTAGGGCTGTCCGTCCTTCATGCGGACGTAGCGCTCGAAGACGGTCTCGCCGCAGCCCGTGCAGATGGCGCTGGCGAAGGAGCCCTTGGGCGGCTGGTAGTGGAAGTCGGGCCGCTCGGCCACGGTGTAGATCGCCTCGTCGGGCAGGCCGAGGCCCCAGTCGATGACCTGCTGGGTGACGGCCTCCGGGATGCCCGACGGTTCGATCCCCTTCTTGCGGTAGCTGAAGAACTCGAACTGCCCCATCTCCTTGAGGAACGCCGGCTTCAGGTTGTAGCGCACGGGGGTCTTGCCGGGGTACCAGAACGTGGCGGCCAACTTGCCCCAGTAGGTCTTCTCCATGAGCCCCTTGGCGAACGTGGCGCCGGTGGCGATCTGAATGCCGTCTCCCATGCAGGTCTGCGGGTGGCCCTCGCCGATCTCCATGAAGACGTGCAGGCCGTGGTCCTTCTCGCGCGGGATGCCGAGCTTGTCGAGAGCCAGGAGGCCCATGCGATAGCCGAGGGGCATGAACGGGCACTTGTGGCCGTGGAAGGCAAAGGCCCATTCGGGGGGAACGTTGTTCTTGGTGGCTTGCGGCATGTCACTGCTCCTTTCCTTTCGTGCGTTCACTGCGCGGCGCGGAGCGCCACCACTGCGTCGGCCGGCCGGACCGCTGGCGCCATCTCGCGGCTGCCAGGGCGTCCGGGAATCGCCGGCGACCTCGTCATGCGGAACCCCGGTTGGGGAGCCGCAAATCAGCCAGAGCGTCCGCACCGCCGGCAAGCGGGTGGGCGCGGGTGATGCCGTGCGATTGCAGCAGCATCGCCACCCTGGCGCTCGAAGCCTCGTTCGGGCAGCTGCAGCAGACCACGACGTCGCGGTCACGCGGGATCTCCTGCTCGTGGCTGAGGAGATCCTCCATCGGGATGCGCAGCGCGCCCGGGATCGGTTGCGCTCCCACCTCGAGGCCGCTGCGCATGTCCACCACGACGAAGTCCTCGCCGGCCTCGAGCTTGTGTCGCAGGTCGTCGGTGGTCACCCGCGCGATCGCCAGCTGCTTCAGGAACCGCCGCCGTTGCGCGAACTTCCACACGACCCAGGCCGCCAGCGCAACGCCGGCCGCCAGCACCAGGCCGTGTCCCATGCGCTCGACGTCGAAGCCGACGGCCTCGAGCTGGTCGCCGAACGCGTACCCGACGCCGCCGTACGCCGCGATCCAGAGCACGGCGCCGGCTACGTCGAATAGGAGAAACCGCCAGCGGCCGACGCCGGAGCTGCCGGC
>DAIEMM010000002.1 GCA_027349605.1 Anaeromyxobacteraceae bacterium | reverse complement strand
GGCGGCCGGCGCCGCCGGCAACGAGCTCCGGCTGTGGCCGCACCGGCACGGCACCGACGGCTTCTTCGTGGCCGCCTTCGAGCGGCGCAAGGAGTGAGGGTTGCCGGAGCTTCCCGAGGTCGAGATCGCCGCGCGCAACCTCCGGCGCTGGGCCGAGGGGAGGCGGATCGCCCGGGTGGCATCCGATCCGCGCGCCGCGCGCATCTTCCGCCCCGGCGACCGGGGCGGCTTCGCCCGGGCGCTCGCCGGCTCACGGATCGTGAAGGTGGACCGCCGCGGCAAGCACCTGCTCGTCACGCTCGAGGACCGGCGCGGCCTTCCCCTCGGCCTCTGGTCGCACCTCGGCATGACCGGGAAGTGGGTCCTGCGCGAGGCGTCGGACGCCGAGCCTCTCCACGCGCGCGTCCGGCTCGACCTCGACGACGGCCGCGCGCTCCTCTACCTGGACCCGCGCCTCTTCGGGAGGCAGCGGGTCGTCCCCGGCGCCGACTTCGCCTCGCTCCCGGAGGTGGCGGCGCTCGGTCCCGACCCGGTCCACGACGGCATCGACCCCGGGCGCCTCGCCGGGCGGCTCCGCGCCACCCGGCGGGCCGTGAAGGTGGTGCTCCTCGACCAGGCGGTGCTGGCCGGCGTCGGGAACATCCACGCCAGCGAGTCGCTCTTCGCGGCGCGCATCGACCCGCGGCGACGCGGTGCCGGGCTGTCCACGGCCGAGGTCCGCGCCCTGGCCCGCGCCATCGGGGCCTCGCTCCGGAGGGGCATCGAGATGCAGGACGGGCCGGAGATCGCCTACGTCGAGGAGCCGGGGGCGCCGAACCCCTTCCGCGTCTACGCCCGGGACGGGGAACGCTGCCCGCGCTGCCGCGAGGCGGAGATCCGGCGCATCGTCCAGGCCCAGCGATCGACCTTCTTCTGTCCCCGCTGCCAGGCCGGCGGCGCCGCGCGCCGGGCGTGACGGGCCGCGCCCCGGTCGGCTACCATCCCGCACCGATGCGCCCCGAGGAACTCGCCTCGCTTTCGGTCGCCGAGCTCCGGGCCCGGTACGTGGACGACGGACGTCCGCTGTCGCCACGGGCCGAGGCGGCGCTCGCCGGGGACCCCCGCGCCGGGGCCCGCTCGGTGCTCGACGCCGTGCGCCGCCGCAGGAAGGCCAACCGGGCCGAGGGGCAGAGGCTGCGGAACCTCCTCCGGTACGAGACCCGGCTCTGGGAGCGGGGCGTCACGCTCGTGGCCGGCGTGGACGAGGCCGGCATGGCGCCGCTCGCGGGGCCGGTGGTGGCCGCGGCCTGCATCCTTCCCCGCGACTACCGCCCCCGCGGGGTGGACGACTCGAAGCAGCTCGACGCGGCGGAGCGGGAGCGGCTCGCGGAGGACATCAAGCGGAACGCGATCTGCTGGGCGGTCGGGCGGGCCGAGGTGGGGGAGATCGACCGGCTCAACATCTACTGGGCCGGGATCCTGTCCCTGCGTCGTGCCGTGCTCGGGCTCGACCGGCGCCCGGAGCACCTGCTCATCGACGCGCGGCGCATCCGCGACCTCGACATCCCCCAGGACGGGATCGTGCACGGCGACGCCCTCTCCCTCACCATCGCCGCGGCGAGCATCCTCGCGAAGACCACCCGGGATGCGCTCATGGCGCGCATGGACGAGGAGTACCCGGGATACGGGTTCGCCCGGCACAAGGGTTACCCGACCCCCGACCACGTCGCGGCGCTCCGGGAACGCGGCGCCTGCGCCATCCACCGCCGCTCCTTCGGACCAGTGCGCGAGGTGCTCGGACTGGAGGCCGAGCAGGTGGAGATGTTCCACGAACGTTGACGCGGCGCGTATCCCGGCGTAAGTACTGGCTACAAAGGAAATGCCCGACGGCGAAGGTGCGTCTCGCGGGCCCGGTGGATGAGCCCCGGGCGAGGCGCCCCCCGACTCCGGCGAACACATGGAAGAAATCCAGAACCGAGACCCCCAGTCGCAGCAGGCGCAGGACCCCCACCACAACCAGATGAGCGGCGACGCGAAGCCTTCGGGCGGCGCGAGCGGCGATCGGCCGTCCGGGAAGCGCCGGCGACGGTCCCGGAGAGGACGCGGCCGGGGCGCGGCAGCCGGCGAGACCCGCGAGGCCGGAGCTTCCGGCGAGACGCGCGTCATCCGCGAGATTCCCGCCACCCGGGAGATCCCCGCCCACCGCGAGGAGCCCCGCGCCGCCCGCGGCGAGCCGCGGCCGCACCGCGAGGGGCGCCACCGGGAGGACAGGCGTCGCGACCGGCACGACGACGAGCGGCGCCCCCCTCCGCCCCGCGGCCTGGCCCTCGATCCCGAGATGCCCAGCCCCGACCGGGAGCAGGAGATCCCGCTCGACCGGCTCGACCGCGACGCGGTGAAGGTCATCGCGCGGCTTCGCGCGGTGGGGCACAAGGCCTACTTCGTGGGCGGCTGCGTGCGCGACGCCCTGCTCGCCCGCACCCCCAAGGACTTCGACCTCGCCACCGACGCCCACCCCGGCGAGGTGCGCGCCATCTTCCGCAACTGCCGGCTCATCGGGCGGCGGTTCCGGCTCGCCCACGTCTTCTTCCGCGACGGGAAGATCATCGAGGTCGCGACCTTCCGGCAGAACCCGGTCGACGTGGGGGACGACGTCCCGTCAGACGCCGACCTGCTCATCACCCGCGACAACGTCTTCGGCACCGCCGAGGAGGACGCGCGCCGCCGCGACTTCACCGTGAACGGGCTCTTCTACGACCCGTTCCAGGGCGAGGTCATCGACTAAGTCGGGGGCCGCGCCGACCTCGAGGCCCACCGCATCTCCACCATCGGCGACCCCGAGATCCGCATGCGCGAGGACCCGGTGCGGGCCCTTCGCGCCGTCCGCTTCGCGGCCCGGCTCGGCTTCACCATCGAGCCCGAGGTCTTCGAGGCCATGCGGCGCCACGCCGGCGAGCTGGCCCGCTGCGCGCCGCCCCGCGTGCTCGAGGAGACCTTCAAGATCCTCCGCTGCACCGGGGCGAGCCGCGCCTTCGAGCTTCTCCGCTCGGCCGGGCTCCTTCCGGTCATCCTGCCCTCCCTCTCCCAGGCGCTCGACGCGGGAGGACCGGAGGCGCGGGCCCGGTTCCAGGCGCACCTCTCCGCCCTCGACGCGCTGGTCCGCGGAGGCGAGGAGGTCTCCGACGCCATGCTCCTCGGCGCCCTGCTCGTGCACCTCCGGGCCGGGCCCGCCGGGGAGCCGGCGGCCGACAACCTGCTCGCCGAGCTGGTCCAGACCGCGAGGCTCCCTCGCAAGATGGCGGAATGCACCCGCATGGCGATGCAGGCGCAGAAGCTCTTTCACGGCCCCCCGCGCCGCCGGCGCCGGGGAGGGCTGGCCGGCCAGGCCTACTTCACCGACGCGCTCCAGCTCCTGCGGGTGACCGTGAAGGCCACCGGCGAGGGAGCCGAGGCCCTCTCGCGCTGGGAGGACGAGGCCCAGCGGAGGGACGGCGAGGGGGACGAGGGCGGTGAGGAGATCGAGCCCTCGCAGCTCGCCGAGGACGCCGGGGACCCGGCCAGCGACGCGACCGTCACCCCGGACGAGACCGGCGATGCCGCGCGCCGCCGGCGCGGAGGCCGCCGCCGCCGCCGCCGCGGGCGGGGAGCGGGCGGAGCCCCTCGGATCGCGACACCCGCCACCTCCGGGTCGCCGTAGCCCGGCGCCCGATTCGAGTACAATGCGCCAGACCACGCGACCCCCCATGAAGATCCCGAATCCCAGCGGCAGCGAGAAGCAGAAGGCCCGGTACCGGCGCGTCCTCGTCAAGCTGTCGGGTGAGGCGCTGATGGGCGACGGCAAGTACGGGATCTCGCCGAAGACCCTCATCGCCATCGCCCAGGACGTGAAGGAGGCGGTCGACCTGGGCATCCAGGTGGCCCTGACCATCGGCGGGGGCAACATCTTCCGCGGCGTCTCCGGCGCCACGGAGGGCATGGACCGGTCCAGCGCCGACTACATGGGCATGCTGGCCACGGTGATCAACGGGATGGCCCTCCAGGACGCCTTCGAGAAGCTGGGCGTGGAGACGCGAGTCCAGTCGGCCATCGAGATGCACCAGATCGCCGAGCCCTACATCCGCCGCCGCGCCATCCGGCACCTCGAGAAGGGGCGGGTGGTGATCTTCGCCGCCGGCACCGGCAATCCCTACTTCACCACCGACACCGCGGCGAGCCTCCGGGCCATGGAGATCCACGCCGACGTGCTGCTCAAGGCCACCAAGGTCGACGGCGTCTACAACGACGACCCCAAGAAGAACCCGGCCGCGGTGAAGTTCAAGCAGCTGTCGTACCTCGACGTGCTGAAGAAGAACCTCAAGGTGATGGACTCCACCGCCATCAGCCTCTGCATGGACAACGACCTTCCCATCGTGGTGTTCGACCTCACCGAGCGCGGCAACATCCGCCGCGCGGTGCTCGGGGAGGAGATCGGAACCATCGTGGGGAAGGTCCCGACGCGCTCGGCCTAGTCCGCCCGTCGCCCCCGCCGGAGGGAAACATGAGCGTCGCAGACGACATCCTGAAGGACCTCGCCGACCGGATCGCCAGGACCATCGAGTCCTTCAAGGGCGACCTGCAGTCCATCCGCACCGGCAGGGCCAACCTGCACGTCCTGGACGCGGTGCGGGTCGACTACTACGGCCAGACCACCCCGCTCCACCAGATCGGGACGCTGGCGGTGGCCGACGCCCGCCTCATCACGGTGAAGCCCTGGGAGAAGAACCTCATCCCGGCCATCGAGAAGGCCATCCGCGACGCCAACCTGGGGCTGAACCCCCAGTCCGACAAGGACCTGGTCCGCATCCCCATCCCGCCTCTCACCGAGGAGCGGCGCCGGGAGATCGTGAAGCAGGTGAAGCACAAGGGCGAGGAGTTCAAGGTCGCGGTGCGGAACGAGCGGCGCGACGCCAAGGAGCTGGTCGAGGCCGCCGAGAAGGACGGGGACATCTCCCAGGACGAGGCCAAGAAGGCCCTCGAGAAGGTGCAGAAGGCCACCGACGACGGCGTGAAGAAGATCGACGAGGTCGTGGCCGCCAAGGAGAAGGAAGTGATGCAGGTGTGAGCGGCCTCCTCGGTCCGAACACCCTGCTCATGCTCGGTGGCTTCCTCGCCATCGGGACCCTCGCAGCCACCTTCTTCGCCCTCGCCGGTCGCGCCTCCGCGCCGCGCTGGCAGCGGCGTCTCTACGGAATCCTCTGGGTCCTCGTGCTGCTCGTGGGAGGGCCGCTCTGGCTCGTGGCCGCGGCGGGCATCGGGCTCTTCTGAGCGCGGCCCCGTCTCGCGGCGAGGCGCCCAACGTGGCGCCTGACGGGTGGGCGTCGCAGCGAGGCGCTCCGTCGAAGGAGGCCGATCCCCACCCGGATCTCCCCACGAAGCACGCACGCCCGGGTCGCCTTCGGCCCGTGCCGTCCCAGCCGGCGGGGGTCGCGGCGCGACGAGCTGCCCGCAGGGCAAGTCGAGGCGCCGGGCCGAAGGCCCCGGCGAACCTCGACGCCATCCAGCCGCCGACCCCTTCGCCCGAGGACGTGCTGCTCGGAGCGGCGCGACTCACCCGCCGGCGGCAGACGCGAGGACGGAACGAAGGCGATCCGG
>DAIEMM010000505.1 GCA_027349605.1 Anaeromyxobacteraceae bacterium | reverse complement strand
CGAGCGCAGCCCCCCGACCTCGATCCCCGACAGCGTCGTCGCCTTGATGGCGGCGCCTCCCGTGGAGAAGAGCAGCGCGGCGACGATGATCTCGAGGGGCGCCCGGCGGAGGGGAATCACGCGCGGAGAATCCCCCGGGAGCCGCGCCGCGGCAACACCTCCGGCGGCGGCCTCACACCTTTCCCGCCACGCCGGCCCTTTCCTCCCCCCGGGGGTCGCTGCTATGGTGCCGCCGACCCGATGGTCCCTCCGTCCAGCCATCGCCTGCCCCGCGCCTGGGTCCTGGCCGGAGCCGGTGCCGCCCTCGCCGCCATCGTCGCGGTCGCACTCCTCCTCCTGCGGCCTGCTCCGGCCTCGGGCCCGGTCGCCCCTCCTGCGCCCGTCGCCGCGGCGGCCCCCGCACCCCTCCCTCCTCCTCCTCCGGACGTCACCCGGGCCACGTCGCGCCTCGTCGGGCGCAACCAGGTCCCCACCCTGGTGCTCGCCTCCCTGGGGCTCGACTCGAACGAGGTCCAGGCGGTCCTGGGGGCGCTCGACGGCGTCCTCTCCTTCAAGCGCATCCAGCCCGGCGACCAGGTGCGCCTCGAGCGCGAGGTGGCGGGTGGCGCGATCCGCTCGCTCTCCTGGCGGCAGGGACCGGCCGACGAGTACCTGGTCCGCCCCTGCCCTGCCGGGCTCTGCGGGAGCAAGCGGGAGGTGGCGGTCACGCGCCAGGTGATCCTGGTCTCGGTCGCCATCCGGTCCTCGGTCTCGGAGGCGCTCCAGGCGGCGGGACACGACACGGGACTCGTCGCCGCCGCCGCCGACGTGCTCGCCTGGGACGTCGACTTCTACCAGGACGTCCGGGGCGGGGATTCGCTCAAGCTGGTGGTCGAGCGCTTCGACGCCGACGGCCGCTTCTGGAAGTACGGCGATGTCCTCGCCACCGAGTACGAGGGCAAGGTGACCGGGCGCAAGCGGCTGTTCCGCTACACCGATCCCGGCGGGGACACCGGGTACTACGACGACGCCGGCACCAGCGCCCGCCGGGGGTTCCTCAAGGCCCCGGTACCGTACGTGCACCTCACCTCCCGCTTCGGCAGCCGGCGCCACCCCCTGCTCGGCTACGTTCGCGCCCACCAGGGCGTGGACTACGGCGCGCCGGCGGGAACGCCGGTCTGGGCCGTGGGCGACGGCGTGGTGACGCTGGCCGGGTGGAACGGCGGATGCGGGCTGACCGTCCAGGTCCGCCACCGGAACGGCTTCGAGTCGGTCTACTGCCACCTCTCCCGCGTGAACGTGGCCGCAGGGGCGCGGGTCGGGCAGAGGCAGGTGGTGGGGCGGGTGGGAACCACCGGCCTCTCCACCGGACCCCACCTCCACTTCGCCATCCGGCAGGGCGGCGCCTACGTGAACCCGCTCCGCCTCCATCTCCCCCGAGGAGAGCCGGTGAAGGCGGAGTGGCGCGACGACTTCCAGGCCCGCATCGACGCCGCGCGTCGCCAGATCGACCGCGCCTCGCTGGCGCAGATCGACTGATCGTCAAGTCCCGGACAGGCGCCGCTCCAGGTCGCGTGCGCGGGCCAGGAGGGGCAGGCCCGGATCGGCCCCGCTCCACCCCTGCATCCAGGCCCGCACCCGTGCCCGGGCCTCGTCCCGGCGCCCCAGGTCGGCGAGCGACTCCGCGGCGAGGAGATCCGCCCAGGGCCGGAAGACGTAGACGGAGGCCCGGGCGAAGATCGGGTGGCGCGCACACACGGCCTCGAAGGCCTGCAGCGCCTCCGCGTGCCGGCCCGCGGCGGAGAGCGCCAGCCCGAGGAGGAACTGCGGCTCGACGTCCGGGGAGCGGCGCGCGACGTCGGTCAGGATGTCGGCCGCATCCGCGTGGCGCCCGTCCCGGAGCGCCCGGACCGCAGCGTACTGCCGCTCGGACAGGGAGCCGGGCGTGAGCACGCGGGCCCGGGCCGCCGCCTCCACGTCCACTCCCATCCAGGCGAAGAGCCACGCGTCCCGGTCCGCCCGGAGATCCTCTCCCGGAGGGGGATGCCGCCGGTTCTCGAGGGACCGGCGGGCCGCAGCGGGGTTCGCTCCGGTGAGGGCCAGGTAGGCCAGCAACTGGGCGTCCCAGGCCTCGTACTGGCTGCCGGCCTCCGGAGGGGCCAGGGCCAGGAAGACCTCGCGCCCCTCGCGCGCCCTCCCCTGCAGGGCGAGCAGCGGCGCCAGGACCTCCGCCGCGACACGGCGGTGTCCCGGGCTCGACCTCGGCGAGAGCCACCGGCGCAGGCTTCGCTCCGCCTCGTCGCGGTCCCCGCTCCCGAAGAGCACCTCCGCGTGGGCGTAGGCGGACTCGAAGTGCTCGCCCCCCGAGACGGCGGTCGCGCTCCTCCCCGCGGCCAGGGCCTCGGGCCACCGGTCGGAGGCCCCCAGCGCCCGCGCCACCATCGCCTGCGCCTCGGCCGACGGCCGGAGCTTCGCGGCGCGCTCCGCCCGGGCCAGCGCCTCCCCTCTCGGTCCGAACCGGTCGAGCCACTCGAAGAGGTGGATGTAGGCCACGAGGTAGGCCGGGTCGAGCTCGAGCGAGGCGCGGAAGAGCGACGCGGCGCGGGCGAATCCCGACGGCGTATCTCCGTGCCAGAACGCCTCCCCGGCGGGGTAGAGGACCTGCTTGTCGAGCGGGTAGTCGAGCGCGAGCGCGTCGAGGATCCGCGTCGCCTCCGGGTAGCGCTGCTCCACGAAGGCCTTGTACCCGAGGATCAGCCGGCGCTCCTTGTCGGGCAGCTTCCCGGCGTGCCTCGCCGCCGCCTCCATGTGGACGCGCTGGTCCTCGTCGGGCGCGTCGTGCCATCCGGCCAGGATGGCCATCTCGAGGTGCGGCATGGCGAAGTCGGGGTCGGCGGCGATGGCCGCCTTGTACTCGGCGATGGCGGCGGGGATGTCGAAGGTCTCGTTGGCGAACTGCTGGCCGAGAAGGTAGTGGCGGTAGGCCTCCAGGTTGCGGGTCACCGGGGCGGCCTTCCCCCCGCTCTCGGGTCCTCCTCCGTCGCGCAGCGCCTGGCGGATCGAGCCGGCGATGCGGTCGACGAGCTCCGGCACCGGACCCGTCTCCCCGGTCGCGGGTGCGCGCTCCTCGACGACGAACAGCGGCTCGAGCTTTCCGGGATCGAGGCCCCGGACCTGGAGCACGACGTCGGATCCGATTCGCCGGACCTCGGGGATGAGCACCAGCTGCGCTGCCACCCTGCGGGCCAGCTCCCGCGCCACCGCCGGATCGACCCTCCCCGGCGACCCCAGCGCGTCCTGCGCGACGAGGTCGAGCAGCCGCACCCTCCCCGGGACGTCGAGCGCTCGGGACTGCTCGAGGCGGGTCATGAGGAGCGGGGAAACGGCGTCGAGCGCGGGGTCGCCGGTGCGGTTCAGGGGGTCCGAGACGACGATGGTGGTCCGCCCGGGTCGCACGACGCCGGAGGCGTGGACCGCACGGTCGTGCAGGAGGGCGCCCACGACCGCTCCCGCGGAGATCGCGAGGAGCGCCCCCGCGACGCGGGGCAGGACGGACCTCCGGCGGGCCCTGGGACGCTCCGCGGCCGTCGACCCGGAGCCTGGCGAGGGCGGCTCCAGCATCTCGTCGATCTCCCGCGCCACCGCGGCGGCGTCGCGCGGACGGTCCACCGGATCGCGCGCCAGCATCCGCTGCACCAGCGGGCCGAGACAGGGGACGCCGGGGACCTCCAGGATGGGCGTCGCGCGGGCGTCCCGCGCCCCCGTCTCCCCCGGGAACGGGAGCTCCCCGGTGAGCATCTGGAAGACGAGGACGCCCAGCGCGAAGACGTCGGTGCGCTCGTCCTCCGGCGCCCCGCGCCACTGCTCGGGCGCCATGTACGCAGGCGTTCCCCCCTGGATGCCGCGCTGGCCGAAGGCGCGGGCCAGCCCGAAGTCGAGGACCTTGGCGTGCCCCTCCTCGTCCACGAAGACGTTCCGGGGATTCAGGTCCCGGTGGATGACCCCGGCCGAGTGGGCGTGCGCCAGGGCGGCGGCCACGTCCCTGGCGAGGTGGATCGCGTCCCCGGGCGGGACCACGCCGGCCTCGAGCCGGTCGGCCAGCGTCTGGCCGCGCAGCATCTCCAGGACCAGGTACGGGCCGTACTCCGAGTGACCCAGGTCGTGGAGCTGTACGATGTTGGGGTGGGACAGGCGCGCCGCCGCCGCCGCTTCCCGGAGGAGCCGGTCCTCCCGCATCGCCCCCTTGCCGGCGCTGGAGACGACCTTGAACGCCACCGTGCGGCCGAGCGACAGGTCGCGGGCCTCGTAGACGACCCCGAATCCCTCGCGCCCCAGCTCGCGGACGATCTCGAACCGTCCGTCGGCCACGACCCCCGGCCGGAGGCGCGCCACGGCCGTTCCGATGTCCACCTCGGGCGCGCGGGCGATCTCGGAGAGCAGCGCGGAGATGGAGCGCCCGCCGAACGGTCGACGGCCAGGTTCTGCGGTCGCTCCCCCGCTCCCGCTCGGGCCGGCCATTGCGTCCCTCCCCGGATGTTCGCCCTCCGGGGAGGAGATGCAAGGACCTCTTCCGTTGTGACCCGTTCAGCCAATCCCCTGACGGGTGCCGATTCGCGGGTCAACGCCTCCGGCGGCGCGCCTTCTCGGCTGCGAGGGCCTTTCCGAAGCCCTCCTTGCCCTGGAGCGCGTTCACCAGGCCGTCCAGATCCTCGGGTTTCACCTCGAGGAACGTGTGGCTGCGCCGCAGCTCCACCTTGGCGATCTCCACCCCGGGTGCCAGGGAGGCGACGGTCTCGCGGATGCGGGCCTCGTCGGCCCCGTCCGCCTCGCCAGCGTTCAGGAAGACCCGCGACGCGGACGGGCGAGCCCGCTCCGGAGCGCTCTCGGACGGATCCGGTTCCCGGGTCGCGGGGATCTCCACCGGCTCGACGCGGGGCGGGGCGGTCGGCGCCACC
>DAIEMM010000504.1 GCA_027349605.1 Anaeromyxobacteraceae bacterium | reverse complement strand
GACGTCCTCGACGCCGGCGCCCTGGCCCGGCTTCCCCACTTCTCCGACCACGGGCGCGAGACCTTCGACGCCTGGATCGACCTGTGCCGTCGCTTCGCCCGCGACGTCCTCTACCCGGCCTACCGTCCGCTCGACGCGGAGCCTCCGGTGCTGCGGGACGGCGCCGTGCACGTGCACCCGGCTCTCCGGGAGATCTGGCCGCGCATGGCCGCGCTCGGCGTCATCGCGGCCTCGCGGCCGGCCGAGGCAGGGGGACAGCAGATCCCGGCCACCATCGCGCTGGCCGCGAACCTGTACCTCATGGCCGGCAACTGCGCGGCCTACGGCTACGCGGGCCTGACGAGCGGCGCGGCCCACCTGCTCGAGGCCTTCGGCTCGAGGGCGCTTCGCGAGCTCTGGCTCGCCCCCATGCACGAGGGGCGATGCGCCGGGACGATGGCGCTGACCGAGCCACAGGCCGGGTCGAGCCTCGCCGACGTCCGGACCCGCGCCACGCCCTCGGGCGATCACTTCCTCCTCTCCGGGTCGAAGATCTTCATCTCCGGCGGCGACCAGGACCTGACCGAGAACGTGGTGCACATGGTGCTGGCCCGCGTCGACGGGGCGCCACCCGGAACCAGGGGGGTGAGCCTGTTCCTCGTCCCGAAGCTCCGCCCCGCGGCCGGCGGCGGGCTCGAGCCGAACGACGTCGGCGTCCCCGGACTCATCCACAAGATCGGCTGGAGGGGGCTCCCCAGCGTGATCCTGGCCCTGGGCGAGGCCGGCGACTGCCGCGGCTGGCTCCTGGGGGAGCCCGGCCGCGGGCTCGCGCACATGTTCCAGATGATGAACGAGGCCCGCATCATGGTGGGGGGCAACGGCGTCGCCACCGCGTCGGTGGCCTACCTCGAGTCCCTCGCCTACGCGCGGGAGCGGCCGCAGGGGCGCCCCCTGCAGGACCGGAACCCCCTCTCTCCCCAGGTCCCCATCGTCGAGCACGCCGACGTGCGGCGCATGCTCATGCGCCAGAAGGCCATCGTCGAGGGCGGGCTCGCGCTGGTCCTCCAGGCCGCGCGCCAGTCCGACCTGGCCGCGCACGCCGTGACGCCCGAGGAGCGGCGCCGCGCCCGGCTGCTCCTCGACCTGCTCACCCCGGTGGCCAAGACCTTCCCGGCCGAGAAGGGGTTCGAGTCGAACGCGCTGGCGGTCCAGATCCACGGTGGGTACGGGTACTCGAGCGAGTACCCGACCGAGGCCTGGTTGCGCGACCAGAAGCTGAACTCCATCCACGAGGGGACCACCGGCATCCAGGGGCTGGATCTCCTGGGGCGGAAGGTCATGGCCGAGGGCGGGGCGGCCCTCGCCATCCTGGGCGAGGAGATCGAGGCTGCCTGCGCCCGGGCCGACCGGGCCGGAGTGGATCCCGGCTGGACGGCCGGCCTGCGGAGGGCCGCCGCCGACGTGGGGGCGCTGACCCTGGAGCTCGCGGGCCGCGGCATGGGCGGCGACCCCGAGGCGATGCTGCTCCACTCCTCCGACTACCTGGACCTCTTCTCCACGGTCGTGGTGGCCTGGCTGTGGATGCTCCAGGCCGCGGTGGCGAAGGAGGAGCTGGCCGCGGGGCGGGGTTCCTCCGACATGCTGCAGGGAAAGCTCTCGGCGGCCGGCTACTGGCTCCGGTTCGAGCTCCCCCGGATCGACCCGCTCGTGGCTGCCTGCCGCAGCGGCGAGGACAGCTACGGGCGCGCCCGGCCCGAGTGGTTCTAGGCAGGGTGGGCATCGGTCCACGCCCCGTGGTATGGCCGGTGGTCCATGGACCACCCGAGCTATCGGGCCATCGCTCACGCCATCCGCCGCCGCGCCTCCTGGACCTGCGCGGAGCCGATGCCCTTCCCGGAGCTGGGGGCCGAGGTCTACTTCCTGGCCGCCCGCTCCCGCCACGGCCAGCACCTCCTGGGGCACGGCGGGTATCGCTGCGCCGAGCACGGGCTCGACTTTCCCGCCGAGCCGATCGACGACGCCCCCGCCGACTGCGACGTCGCCGAGAACCTCGACTTCCGCTACCCGCTGCTCCTCTCGAGGCGCGACGGATCCCGCGAGCGGTCCCGCCACCTGGTCGTCGTCCTCCACGGCCTGAACGAGCGGAGCTTCACGAAGTACGTCCCGTGGGCCTACCAGCTCTGGCGCGCCACCGGGGCCGCGGTGGCCCTCTTCCCCCTCTCCTTCCACGTGAACCGCGTGCTCCCCCGCTGGGGGCGCGAGATCGACGGCCACCTGGCGCGCCGCCGGGCCGTGCCCCGCAACGAGGACGCCCACGCCTTCAACTGCGTCATCAGCGAGCGGCTCGACGCCTACCCGGAGCGCTTCTTCTGGGGCGGGCTCCAGTCCTACGGCGACGTGCTCGACCTGGTCCGGGGGGTGCGGGAGGGGCGCCACCCCCACGTCCACCCGGAGGCCCGGGTCGACCTGGTCGGATACTCGATCGGCGGCTACCTGGCGCTGGGGCTCCTGCTCCTCGACGAGGGCGGCCTCTTCCGCGACAGCCGTGCCGTGATCTTCGAGAGCGGCGCTGCCTTGCGGGCCACCAACATGTCCTCGCGCTTCATCATCGACCACGCCTGCGAGGTCTCCCTGATGAAGCTCTACGTCCGCTTCACCGGGCGTCTCGCCAACGGCCGCCTCTCCCACTGGCTGCGCGAGCACGAGCTGGGACGCTGGTTCCGCGCGCTCTGCGGCGACGAGTCGGAGCGCCCCCGGCTCGAGGCCCGGCTCCGCGAGCTGGCTCCGCGGCTCCTCGCCATCGGCAACGTGAACGACGAGGTCATCCCCGCTCCGGCCATGCTGAACACCTTGCAGGGGCTCCACCGGGACACCGGCGTGCGCGTGCAGGATCTGGCCCTCGGGGTGCACGAGCACCCCTTCCTCTGCCCCGACTACCGGCAGCGGGACAGGCGCTTCGTCACCGAGTTCCTCGACCTCCCTCGCTACGGGTCGGGGTTCGAGCAGTTCATCGCCGCCGCCGCCGGCCAGCTCTCCCCGGTGCCGTGAATTGGAGCGGGGGGCCGCTCGCGCGACCCCCCGCGGGAATCCGGGAACGTCGGTCCGGGCTACTTGCCGGCCGGCAGCTTCCCCTCGACGCCCTGGACGTAGAAGTTCATCTCCCCCTTGAACTTGTCGTCGCCGACCACGCCGGCCGCGAGGACCTCCTTGCCGTTGCTGTCCTTGATCGGGCCGCGGAAGACGGCGCCCGGGTTGGCGACGAGGAAGGCCTTCGCCTCCTCGACCTTGGCCTTGGCGGCCGCGGGCACGAAGTCGGGCACCTTCACGAACTCGGTGAGCCCCTCCTTGATTCCCCACTTGGTGTTCTCGACCTTCCAGGTCTTCTCGAGGACGTCGTTCACGGCCTTGATGTAGTAGGGGCCCCAGTTCAGGGCGCAGGAGCCCAGGTGGGCCTTGGGCGCGAAGGCGCTCATGTCCGAGTCCCAGCCGAAGGCGTACTTGCCGTTCTTCTCGGCGGTCTGGAGGACGGCGGTGGAGTCGGTGTTCTGGAGCAGCACGTCGGCGCCCTGGTTGATGAGCGACTGGGCGGCCTCGGCCTCCTTGGGGGGGTCGACCCAGGTGCTGATCCAGACCACCTTGGTCTTGACCTTGGGGTTCACGCTGCGTGCGCCGAGGGTGTAGGCGTTGATGTTGCGGAGCACCTCGGGAATGGGGAACGAGCCCACGAAGCCGATGACGTTCGACTTGGTCATCATCCCGGCCATGACGCCGGCCACGTAGGAGTCCTCGTAGAAGCGCCCCTCGTAGTTGCGCAGGTTGGGCGCGGTCTTGTACCCGGTGGCGTGCTCGAAGTAGACCTCCGGGTGGTCCTTGGCGACCTTCTCCATCGAGTCGCCGAAGCCGAAGGAGGTCGCGAAGATGACCTTGTTGCCCTGGGCCACGAGGTCGCGGATGACGCGCTCGGCATCCGGGCCCTCCTTGACGCTCTCGACGTACGTGGTCTTCACCTTGTCGCCGAACTTGGCCTCGAGCGCCTTGCGGCCGAGGTCGTGGGCGAAGGTCCAGCCGGCGTCGGCCACGGGTCCCACGTAGATGAAGCCGACCTTGAGGGGCTCGGCCTTGGCCACCGGGGCCGGGGCGGGTGCGGCCGCCTTGGGCGGCTCGCTCTTGGCGCAGGCCGCGAGGCCGAAGGCCACGACGACCGCGAGGGTGAGGTTCTGGATCCAGGTGCGACCGTGCATCTTGGGTTCTCCTTGGTGGTGACGGTTGGACTTCACGAGCCGGGGTGGAACGTCTTGCCCAGCGAGGCAGGCATGTTGAGCCGGATCCAGAGCGGATCCCGGGAGATGAGGACGAGGACGACGACGGTGGAGAGGTAGGGCAGCATGCTCATGAACTGGAGGGGGACCTGCACCCCCCGTCCCTGCAGGTGCAGCTGGAGCATGGTCACGCCCCCGAAGAGATAGGCGCCGAGCAGCACGCGCGCCGGGCGCCAGGTGGCGAACACCGTCAGGGCGAGCGCGATCCAGCCGCGGCCGGCGATCATTCCCTCCACCCACATGGGCGCGTAGACGATGGAGAGGTAGGCCCCCGAGAGGCCGCAGAGCGCGCCGCCGGCGAGCACGGCGGCCATGCGGATGCCGCGCACCGGGTAGCCGAGCGCGTGGGCCGACTCGGGCGACTCGCCCACCGAGCGCAGCACCAGCCCCGCCCGCGTCCTGTAGAAGAACCAGGCGATGGCCGCCATGACGGCGATGGAGAGGTAGACCAGCAGGTGCTGGCGGAAGAGCGCCGGGCCGAGGAAGGGCAGGTCGCGCAACCCGGGGATCCCGGCGACCGCCGTCCGCTCGAGGTTCTTCCCGACGTAGCCGGTGCCCACGAAGGCCGAGAAACCGGCCCCGAAGAGCGAGAGCGCCAGCCCGGTGGCGTACTGGTTGGTGTAGAGCCAGAGGGCGAGCCAGCCGAAGACGGACGCGGCAGCGGCCCCTGCGGCGGCGCCGGCCGCGAAGCCCACCCACTGGTTGCCGGTGAGGAAGGCCGCCGCGAAGCCGGTGACGGCGGCGATGGCCATCATGCCCTCGGCGCCCAGGTTCACCACCCCGGCCCGCTCGTTCACGAGCAGTCCCAGCCCGGCCAGCGCCAGCGGCGTGCCGGCGGCCAGCGTGGCGGCGACGAGGAGCGCGATCTCGTTCA
>DAIEMM010000514.1 GCA_027349605.1 Anaeromyxobacteraceae bacterium | reverse complement strand
GCCCGTGTAGCCGGGCGCCCCTTCGACGTGGTGGTCCTCGACCTGACCGTTCCCGGCAGGATGGCTGGAGAGGAGACGCTGTCCGCGCTGCTCGAGCTGGATCCGCGGGTCCGGGCGATCGTGTCCTCGGGCTACTCCGAGTCCGAGGTGCTGGAGGACCACCGCGCCCACGGCTTCCGCGCCGCCATTCCCAAGCCCTGGTCGGCCGAGGAGCTTCGCCGCGTGGTCGCCGAGGTGGGGGCCGCCGGCGTCTAGCGCGTCGCGGGCCTGGCGCGCGCGAGGACCAGCCTCTCCACCAGAAGCTCGGAGCGACCCCCGATGATCTCCAGGATCTGCTTCGACGTGTGCCGTCCCTTGAAATGCGGCCGCTCCGCGAGCTTCTCCCAGCCGGCGGGCAACGGCTGGCCGGCATCGACGATCAGTGCGGCGTACGCCCCGGGGCTGGCCTCGGGCGCCTTGCAGGGAACCGGTCCCCACGGGCACGGGTAGCCCCGGACCTCCGCGCCGGGCAGGATGACCCGGTAGCGCTCCTGCGCCTGCTCGAAGCGGTCCGGCACCAGGACCGTACGGCCTCGCACCTCGGCGACCGCCTCGGCCGGGAACGATCCGGGGAACGGTGCGACGACCGCGCTTCCCACCGCCAGCGCGAGCAGGGCGAGGACGGGAAGGGCCGCCCGCCCCAGCCGGGCGTCCCGCGCGCCTGCCGCCGAGAGCAGCCCGAGCACCACCGGGAGGGCGATGGCCACGACGCCGAACGGGGAGGTCCCCAGCCCCCGCGAGATGAACCACTCGAAGGCCGGCAGGGCGAGCCCGGCCACGGCGAGCAGCGCCAGCGTCCCCTGGAAGACCGGGCCGGGCAGCGCCTCCCAACGCAGCGCGAGGAGCACGGCCAGCGCGACCATCGCCGGGAGCAGGTAGTTCGGCTGGCGCTGGGTGGGGAAGGAGTACACCACCAGGAAGGCGAGGACGTAGAGCCACAGCTCCTGCTCGTCCTGGGTGAGGGCGCGACGGCGCTTCCACAGGTCCCGGAGGAGGGCGAGCAGCAGGGGCAGGTAGATCCCCGCGTTCTTCAGCGGTCCCAGCCAGATCTCCCAGATGGCGTCGTCGCCCGAGAGGAGGCCGGAGAGGAACGAGCCGGCCTTGAGCTTGCGGGCGCTCTCCTCGACCACGAACTTGGACCAGATGAGGTCCGGCCGGGGGTCGAGCAGCGGCCAGAGGGCGAAGGCCGCGAGGCCGACGAGGAAGGCCACGGTCAGGAAGGCGGTCCGGCGGCGCGCGAAGTCCGGCGGGCGCCATCCGTCTCGCCGCCACAGGACGAGGGCCAGGGCGAAGGTGCCGGGGATCACCAGGAAGAAGGCCTTGAATAGGGCGGCCGCGCCGAAGGAGAGGCCGCAGACGAGGCCGAGCACCGGTCCCGTCCGCTCCCTCCGGTGGACGAGGACGAGGGGGAGGAAGAGGAAGAGGGTCTCGCCGGCGTTCGTGAGGAACGGACGTCCGTGCTGGATCGTGGAGAGGAAGCCGAGGAACACGAGGCCCGCGCGAAGGCCGGCCGCACGCCCGGCGATGCGCGCCGCCAGCAACCCGGCCAGCGCTGCGGTGAGGAAGGTCGTCGCCACGACCGGGAGGCGGAGGTGCCAGAGGTCCCAGGCCGCTCCGCGCCCGGTGGAGAGGATCCCCTGCCAGAAGAGGAGGGGCGGCTTGGTGTCGTTGATGCCGGACTCCGACAGGAGCGGCAGCCAGCGACCCGATCCGGCCGTGACCCGGGCGATCTGGAGGTAGAGGGACTCGTCCCCGATGGTGGGCGCGTTGATGGAGTCGAGCCCGTAGACGTACGCGCCCGCCGCGAAGAGGATCGCGAGCACCATGGCCCGGCGGCCGGGGGCGGCCGAGGGGAGTGAAGGACGCTCTGGGTCGACGCTCATGGCCACCGGAGCGGGTCCGGCGACCATCCAGTATCACGGTTGCACGGAGCGGGCGCACGCATCGCCCACTCCTCCCGGTCAGCCAGCCGCCCCGGGTTCCGCCGGCGCAGCCGGGAGCTCCACGCGGAACGTCGAGCCCGGGCCGACGACGCTCTCCACCGTCAGGGTTCCGCCGTGGGCCCCGACGATGGCGTTGCAGATGGAGAGCCCGAGGCCCGTTCCCTGCCCCTGGGGGCGCGTGGTGAAGAAGGGCTCGAAGATCCTCTCGAGCAGCTCCGGCGGGATGCCAGGGCCGTCGTCCTCCACCTCCAGGCGAACCTGGCCGCGGGCCCCCGGACCCAGCCGGACGAGGATGTCGCCGCGCCGCTCGCCCGGGAACGCCAGGGCGGCGTTGGCGACGAGGTTCGTCAGGACCTGCTCCATCTGGCTGGCCGAGGCCATCACGTCCGGGACGTCCACGAGGTCGGTGCGGATCTCGGCCCGCTGCGCGACGGCCGGCGGCAGGAGCCTCAGCGTGTTCCTCACCACCTCCGCAAGACCGACCCGTTCCTTGTGCTGCACTGGCCGGCCGAGGATCGCCAGGTCCTTCACGACGCGGGCGATCCGCTCGGCGCTGGAGCCGACGTCGACCAGGATATCCAGGATGTCGTCGGAGTGCTGGAGGACGCGGTCCCGATCCAGGCCCGGGCCCTCTCGGACGCCCTCCCGGAACGCACGAACTTCCTCCAGGGCGGTTCCCGCGCTCGCCATCAGGGCCGTGAGGGGGTTGTTGATCTCGTGCGCGACGCCGGCCACCAGCGTCCCCAGCGCGGCCAGGCGCGCGGAGCCTTCGAGTCGCGCCTGCAGCCGGGCGTTCGCCATCCTTCGCCGCTGGTGAAAGAACAGGCCGGGGATGACCGCCAGCGCGACGACGGCCAGCAAGGTGACCCGGTGCTTCACCTCCGCTCGCCACGGGGCGAACACGGCCGAGGTCTCGCGGCTGAACGCGGCGACCAGGAAGCCGTCCGAGGGGCTCGTCGAGGGCCGGATCGTCCGGAGCACGATGAGGGCCTCCTCGCCGGGTCTCCCGGCCAGCTTCAGCCCCACCGCTCCCGTGGGGTCGGGGAGCCGGTAGATGATCGTTCCGCCGCCGTGGACGATCTCGGCCACCATGTCGGGCGCGTACCGCGTCGAGTCGAGCAGGATCTCGAAGTACCCGGGGTCGAAGATGGCCAGGACGTACCCGTCGAACCCGCCCCGGCGGTCGAGGATGGCCCGCCCCACGCTGAGCGCCCAGTTCCCCAGCGGGGTCATGAAGGGGGGCGAGACGTACAGGGTGGCCGCGTCCGGACGGCTGCGGATGGTGCGGTACCGCTCCCCGTCGTGCCAGTCGCCGCCGATGAGCTCCTTCCGGTTGCTGGAGACCACGATCCCGTCGGCGTTCACCAGGACGAACGTGCGCACCCCCGCCATGGACGAGACCATCACCCGCATGCGCTCGTTCAGGAGGGAGATCCCGTCCGCCCGCAACAGCAGCCCGGGCGCCTCGCTGCGAAGGGCCTCGAGGGAATTGCTCGCGGCCTGCATGCGGTCTCCGAGCCGCTTCTCGACGAAGTGGGCCTGCTGCTCGAGCCGGTCCCGCTCGCGGGCCTCGATCGCCTGCCGGGAACGCCAGAGCTCGAACCCGACGTAGACGGCGAAGACGACCAGCAGCGCACCCAGCCCGATCCACTCCAGCCCCAACTGGAGACTCGTTCGGTCCCTTCTCGCGCTCTCGCGCATCGCGCCGGGCTGGCCGTTCATGGTGTGCCCCCTCGAGGGCCCGATTCTTCCACACGGGGAGCCCCGCGGATGCGGGCATCGAACAACCCCTTCGGGGCCCGGGGAACGGGAAGCCCGCCGGGCTCATCGGGTCTGCGTAGCCGGGCAACGGCTGCGACCCGCCTGCCCCGTCGAACCCGGTAGAGGTCCGTGAGCAGGTCGCTCCTGGGCTGGCGCCGTCCCCGGCGCGGGACTAGATGTTTTCGCATGCCAGGCCCCCGAGAGCGCTGGCCCGCCCTGCCCTGGGAGCGTCTCCGCGCGACGCTCGACACGCTGCACATGTACCTGCAGATCGCGGGGAAGCTGAAGCTGCGCACCCCGTTCCAGCCCGAGTGGGCCAACGTGGCGCTCGAGCTCGGGCCGCGCGGGCTCGGCACCGGCGCCATCCCTTCGGGGCCGGACTCCTTCTCGATCGACTTCGACCTCGTGGGCCACGCCGTGACAGTCACCCACAGTGACGGGCGGTCCGCCTCCTTCCCGCTCCGTGGGCGCGCCGTGGCCGAGTTCCTCGCGCTCCTCCAGGGCACGCTTCGTGCGCTCGACGTCGATCCGGCACTGAACCTCGCCCCCCAGGAGGTGGTGGACCCCGTCCCGTTCGACCAGGACCTGGTGCATGGCACCTACGAGCCGGAAGCCGTGGACGCCTGGTGGCAGGCCATGTCGAGCGTGTCGCGGCCTCTCTCCGTCTTCCAGGGTCGATTCCGGGGGAGGACCGCCCCGCTGGGCTTCATGTGGGGCACGTTCGACCAGAGGGTGGTCCGCTTCGGCGGGCGCCCCGCGAGCCTCGAGCCGTGGAAGGGTCTCATCCGGCGCGCGGCCATGGACGCGGGCCAGTACGAG
>DAIEMM010000502.1 GCA_027349605.1 Anaeromyxobacteraceae bacterium | reverse complement strand
GGACGGGGTGGTCGAGGCCATCCGGTTCCAGGCCGCCGACCGGTCGGCGCGCCCCGCTCCCGCCGCACCGGAAGGCCAGGCCCCGGCGTCCGGTCCGGCGCCGGCCGCGGCTCCGGCTCCCGCCGGGGCTCCCGCCGGGCGCTGAAGGCCCCGTGCGCCTCGTCGGCCTCACCGGTGGCATCGCCAGCGGCAAGAGCACGCTCGCGGCGGAGCTCCGGGCGCTGGGCGCCCCGGTCATCGACGCCGACGTGCTGGCGCGCGCGGCGGTGGAGCGGGGAACGCCCGCGCTCGCGGAGGTCGTCCGGCGGTTCGGCCCCGGCGTCCTCGGGGCGGACGGCGAGCTGGACCGGAAGGCCATGGCGGCACGGGTCTTCCCCGATCCGGACGCGCGCGCGCGCCTCGAGGCCATCGTCCACCCCGCCGTTCGTGCCGCGGTCGCCGCCGAGACCGCCCGGCTCGCCGCCTCCGGGAGCGAGCTGGCCTTCTACGACGTTCCCCTGCTCTACGAGCGCGGGCTGGAGCGGGAGGTCGACTGCGTGGTCGTGGTTCACGCTCCCCGCGCGATGCAGCTCGAGCGCCTCCAGGCCCGCGACGGGATGACCCGTGCCGAGGCCGAGGCCCGGCTCGACGCCCAGCTTCCCGTCGACGAGAAGGCCCGGCGCGCCGACGTGGTGATCTCGAACGAGGGGGACCTGGCCTCCCTCCGCTCCCGGGCGGCCCCCCTCCTGGCCGCCCTGCGTGCCGGCCTGGGGCGCCGCCTTCCCAACGCGCCGCCGGCGCGTTATTGACGGGATCGATGCCAGACACCCTGGGCACCACGCTCTTCACCGGCTACCCGGGATTCATCGGGCGGCGCCTCGTCCACCGCATGCTGGAAGGGGGATTCCCGGGGCGGCTGGTCCTGCTCGTCCAGCCCACCCACGCCGCCACGGCGCGCGCCGAGGTGGCCCGACACGCACCGGCCCGGGTCGAGGTCTGGGAGGGCGACGTCTCGGCCATGCACCTGGGCCTCTCCGGCGGGGAGTGGAAGGCGCTGGTCCGCGACGTCACCAGCGTCTGGCACCTGGCCGCCGCGTCCCGCCTCGACTCGGCCAGCGACGTGGCCCGCCGCGTGAACGTGGAGGGCACGCGCAACGTCCTCGAGCTGGCCCGGGCGGCGGCCCGGCCCCCGCGGCTCCACCACTTCTCCTCCGCCTTCGTGGCCGGCGACCGCCGGGGCGTCATCATGGAGGACGAGCTCATGATGGGGCAGCGCTTCCGCACGCCGTACGAGCAGAGCAAGGCGCGCGCCGAGGAGCTGGTCCGGAGGGCCATGGGGGACGTCCCCACCACCATCTACCGGCCCGCCATCGTGGTGGGCGACTCCCGCACCGGGGAGATCGACCGGTTCGAGGGCCCCTACTACCTGGCCATCCTGCTCGTCACCTCCCCCCTGGCGGTTCCCCTCCCCCTCCCCGGCGACGGCGGGGCGCCCCTCAACGTGGTCCCGGTCGACTTCCTGGTCGAGGCGACGCTGGCCATCGCCCGCAACCCGGCCTCGGTGGGGAAGACGGTGCACCTGGTGGATCCCGCGCCCCTGTCGGCCCGCCGGGTCTACGAGATGATCGCGGAGCGCGCGCACCGCCGCATGCCGCGGGTCTCGCTTACCCACAGGATGGTCGACGCGGTCCTCTCCCTGCCCATCCTGGAGCGCTTCTCCCGCCAGCAGCGGGCGGCCATCGAGTCGGTGAACCAGCTCGCCTTCTACAATCCGCACAACCTGCTCGAGCTCCTCGACGGCACCGGCGTGCGCTGCCCGCCCATCACCCTGTACCTCGACCGGCTCATCGAGTTCGTCCGCCACCACTTCGAGCAACGGCAGGCGGTGGCCCGGGAGGCCGACGACGACCCGCTGGCGCCGCCCGAGCCCACCACGGAGGAGACCCCGTGAAGAGCGCTTCCGACTTCCAGGTCGGGGATTCCTTCGAGCTGGTGCGGGAAGCCGACCGCTACCGGCCGATCTACTACGCGGCGGTGTCGGGCGACTTCAACCCGATCCACATCGACCGGGAGATGGGACAGGCCGCCGGGTTCGCCGACGCCATCCTCCAGGGCATGTGCACCATGGCCTGGCTGGCCGACGCCTGCACCGCCTACCTGGGGGACCCGGCGCGCGTGAGGAGGCTGCGGGTGCGCTTCTCGCGCCCGGTGGTGGTGGGCGACGTGGTCACGTTCCGCGGCCGCTGCGTGGCCGTGGAGGGGCCGGTGGTCCGCCTCGAGGTCGAGGCCCGGAACCAGCGCGGCGAGGAGGTCCTCAAGGGCGCCTCGGCCGAGGGCTGGGTGGAGAACTGATGCCCATCGACCCGCGCCACGTGGGGCGCCGCTACGGCCCCTTCCGCAAGACCGTCTGCGCCGAGCAGATCCGCTCCTTCGCCATCGCCGTGTCCGGCGGGGTTCCCGGGTACTTCGGGACCGCCCGGGGCGAACCGCACCCCTGGAGCGTGGACGAGGAGGCCGCGCGCCGGTCGCCCCACGGGGCGCTGGTCGCCCCGCCCACCTTCGGCGTGACCTTCGCCATGGAGCCCTTCGCTCTCGCCTGCTCCGACCCGGAACTGGGGCTGGACCTGCTCCGCCTGCTCCACGCGGAGCAGGAGTTCGAGCACGGCGCCCCGGTTCGACCCGGCGACGAGCTCACCACCGAGGGGGAGATCGTCGAGGTCCGTAGCCGAGGCCCGCTCGACTTCCTGAGCGTGCGCACGGAGACGGTGAACGGGTCGGGCGAGCGGGTGCTGGTGGCCCGCTGGACCGCGGTCATCCGGGGCTGAACCCCGGGGCACCCCCGGGCCCCGTCAGCGGATCACGCCCTCGGCGACCAGCGAGGACAGGATCCGGGCGGTGTCGAGGCGCGGGAGGCCGGACAGGGCGAAGAGGTCCTCGTAGCTCACCGTGCCGTCGATCTGCGCGAGGAGGAAACCGGCCCGGTGGTCGAGGTTCAGCCAGAGGACCTCCTCCGGGTGGATGGCGAGCCTCGGCCGGGTGCCGAGGGATCCCAGCTTGGACTCGTACATCGCCACCAGCGTCGACTCGTTCTGGCGGAGGTAGGCCCGCGCCTCGGCGTGGGTGGGGTCGACGCGGAGGATGCGCTCG
>DAIEMM010000501.1 GCA_027349605.1 Anaeromyxobacteraceae bacterium | reverse complement strand
GCTCGGGTGCCTACGACGAGAACGGCGAGGTCGCACGGGCGGTGCGGGCGCTCAAGAAGGCGCTCCCCGGCCTGGTGGTCGCCACCGACGTGTGCCTCTGCGAGTACACCGACCACGGCCACTGCGGCATCCTGAAGCCGCCGAAGGCGGGCGGGCCGGGGCAGGACCTGGGTGTCGACAACGACCTGACGCTGCCCGTCCTGGCGCGGGAGGCGGTGGCCCACGCCCGCGCCGGCGCCGACATCGTGGCCCCTTCCGACATGATGGACGGGCGGGTGGCCGCCATCCGCAAGGGTCTCGACGAGGCCGGCTTCGGCGACGTCCCCATCCTCTCCTACGCCGCCAAGTTCGCCGGGGCCTTCTACGGGCCGTTCCGGGACGCCGCCGAGAGCGCGCCGGTTCCCGGCCCGGGCATCCCCAGGGACCGCAAGGGCTACCAGATGGATCCGGCCAACTGGCGCGAGGCCATCCGGGAGGTCGAGCTCGACATCGCCGAGGGCGCCGACATGGTGATGGTGAAGCCGGCCGTCCCGTACCTCGACATCGTGCGGCTGGTGCGCGACCGGGTGAACGTGCCGGTCTCCGCGTACCACGTGAGCGGCGAGTACGCGATGATCAAGGCCGCCGCCCAGGCCGGCTGGATCGACGAGGAGCGGGTCATCCTGGAGACCCTGCTGTGCATCCGCCGGGCCGGCGCCGACTTCGTCCTGACGTATGCGGCGAAGGACGCGGCACGGCTCCTCACGGGTGCACGCCGTTGACCGACGACGCTGCCATCCGCTACGAGGTGGTGGAGGTGGCGCCGGTCACCGAGGAGACGCTCGCGAACGCCCTGAACGACCGCAGCTCGCGGGGGTGGGGCTTCCAGTCGATCCACTTCGTCATGCGCGAGGGATCCCACCGGCCGGCGATGGCGTACCTCTTCTTCACGGGAGCGGGAGCGGGGCGACCCGGGCCCAGCCAATAGATGCGCGACGCGCGACCCGAGGGCTCCCCGTATCCCAAGGCCGACCTCTGGTTGCGCGGCCTGGCCCGCGGCGTGGACTTCCTGCTGGCCTTCGGCCTGGCCACGCTGGGCCAGGAGCTGGGCGCCATCCTGGCCGTCATCTACCTGCTCGTCGCCGACGGGTTCCTGCACGGCCAGTCCCCGGGGAAGCGGCTCTTCGGCGTGCGGGCCATGCACATCCCCGACCGGACGCCGGCCGGATACAAGGAGTCGGTCCTCCGCAACGCCGTCTTCGGGCTGGTGGCCCTCTTCTACGTCGTCCCCCTGGGGTGGATCCTCCTGCTCCTCGTCGGCCTCCCCATCATCGCCTTCGAGTCCTGGATGGTCTGGACCGACCGGCTGGGAATCCGCATCGGCGACATCTTCGCCGACACCCAGGTGGTGGACGGCAAGGTGGTGACCAAGATCGAGGTCATCGCGACGCACGCCTTCCCGATGTCGCCGGCTCCCCCTGGGCCGACCGCGTCGCGCGTGCTATAGGTGTGCCGCTTTTCAGCGCGAACTCGAAAGGTGAGGACGATGGCCAGGTCAAAGAGCAAGCACATCCGGGTGAAGTCGAGCAAGAAGCAGGCATGGAAGGCCCGCCGCAAGCGTCAGAAGGCGGCCAAGAAGCCCGCCGCGAAGAAGTAGGCCGTCCCCGCTCCCGCGAGCTCCGCTCCCGCCGCGCCGTCGCCGCGGCCCTGGCGGCGATCGACGGCCTGGGCGAGGGGCGCCCGCTGCGCCTCGCGCTCGCCGCCTCCCTCGCGGAGCACCCCGGCATCGGTCCGAAGGAGCGGCGTCACGCCGCGGCGGCCACCCGGTCGGTGGCGCGCTGGCTGCGCGTGGTGGACGCGGCCCTGATCCGGGGCCATGCGCCCCGGTCGATCCCGGCCGACCGTGCGCTGCTCCGCTACCTGGCCTGGCGCGTCGCCGTGGAGGGCGAGCCACCGGAAGCGGTGGCGCGCGACCTGCGCCTGCCCGGGCCGAGGCGGCCGAGGGCCATCTCCGACGCCGACGTCCTCCGGGTGGCCCGCGCGCTCCCGCGCCCCGGGCCCGAAGGGCCGCTCGCCGTGGACGCCGCGGGGCGCCCGCTCTCGCCGCCCTCCGACCCGGTGGTGGCGCTGGCGCTCGCGGGAAGCGTCCCCGACCCCTTCGCCCGCCGTCTCCTGCGCGACCTGGGCGAGGCGGAGGCCCGCGCCTGCCTGCGGGCCCTGAACCGGGATGCGCTCCTGACACTCCGGGTGAATGCCGCCCGGGCCACGCGGGCGGAGGTGCTGGCGGCGCTGGGCGCGGCGGGGATCGAGGCCGAGCCCGGGGAAGGACCCTGGGCGATCCGGGTGGAGGACCGGGCCAGCCTCTTCGACAGCGCGCCGCTCCGGACCGGCCTGGCCGAGGTCCAGGACGAGTCGAGCCAGCGCGTGGTGGAGGCGTGCCGGCCGGGGCCGGGAGACCGTTGGCTCGATCTCTGCGCCGGGAGCGGGGGGAAGGCCCTCGCGCTGGCCGCGCTGGGTGCGGAGGTCACCGCCTGGGACGCGAGCGCGCGGCGGCTCGCCGAGCTGCCTCGCCGGGCCCACCGGGCCGGGGCCAGGGTCACCGTGGCGCGGGAGGCGCCGTCCGGGGAGTTCGACGGCGTGCTGGTGGATGCGCCGTGCAGCGGGTCGGGTGCGCTCTGCCGCGAGCCGGATGCCCGCTGGCGGATCGACGACGCCGCCGTGGCGCGGTTCCAGGAGGCCCAGGCCGAGGTGCTTCGCGCCGGAGCCCGGCGGGTTCGCCCCGGGGGAGCGCTCGTCTTCGCGACCTGCTCGGTCTTCCAGGAGGAAGGGGAGGGGGTCGTCGGTCCGTTCCTGGCGGCGAACGAGGGGTTCCGCATGGCCCTGGAGGAGCGGCGCTGGCCCCACCGTCACCCCGGTGCGGGCTTCTACCTGGCGCGGCTGGAGCGACCCCCCGCCAGGGGGCGAACCCGCTTGACGGGGAACGGGGCGACGCGTTAGAAAGCGCCCTCCCCGCAGGGAGGGTGACGTGGCGTTTCGCGATTTTCTCGTCGGCATCCGGGACCGCATCGTGCAGCGGTCGCTGATCGGCAAGGAGAAGCTGGACGCCGCCTTCGCCCGCAGGGAGCTCGACCATCGTCTTCAGGACCTGGGCGAGCGGTACTACACCCTGGTCCGCCAGGGTGTGGCGAGCGTCCCGGACGATCTCCGGAGCCTCCTCACGGAGGTGGACGTGCTCGCCACGCAGGTGCAGTCGCTTCGGGATCAGGTGAGGCGGCTGGAGGAAGAGACGGCTTAGGCCGACAGATAGACGGGCCCGTGGCGCAGCTGGGAGCGCGCCTGAATGGCATTCAGGAGGTCACCGGTTCGATCCCGGTCGGGTCCACCAAAACGTAGGGAAAAGACAGGGGAATCCGGGCAACCGGGTTCCCCTGTCGTTTTGTGCTCATCCACCGTGGAGCACGGTCGGCTGGTCCGCCTGGGCACCGAAGTGCGAGCGGCCCGGTGGGAGATTATGCCCCCCCGCCAGGCGGGCTCCAGGCCGCCCATCGGTCCTGGGAGACGTTCGCCACAGGGGGATGCACATGAGACGGATCGTGAAATGGGTCGCGCCGGTGGTTGCCCTTGGAGTGATCGCTGCCTGCTCGCAGGAGGCGCCGAAGGCACCCGAGCCGAAGAAGGTCGAAGTGGCTGCTCCGGACGCGTCCGCACTGGCGGCTGCCAAGGAGAAGGAGGCTCAGGAGCTCGGCGTCGACGCCTACGTCTACGGCTACCCGCTCGTCACGATGGAGCTGACACGACGGGTGATGACCAACGTCGCGAAGCCCGAGGGCACGCGGGCCCCGATGGGACAGCTCGCCCGCGTGCGGGAGTACCCGACCGCCGCCTTCCGCGACGTGACGGCTCCCAACGCCGACACCCTCTACACGGTGACCTGGATCGACGTGTCGAAGGAGCCGTGGGTCCTCTCGATCCCCGACATGAAGGGGCGCTACTTCCTGTTCCCCATGCTCTCCGGCTGGACCAAA
>DAIEMM010000493.1 GCA_027349605.1 Anaeromyxobacteraceae bacterium | reverse complement strand
CCTGAACGCCAAGGGGTGACGGGTGGCCAGCGCCGCGACGGGTGAAGCGATCGCCTCGGTGGACGGGCAGTTCCAGCGCCACCTCGACGTGGGCACGGAGCGGCTCGCGGCCGGCGATCTGGAGGGCGCGAAGGACGCGCTCCGGAAGGCCGCCGCACGGCCTCCCCGGGACGTGGCCGCGCTCGGCCTGCTCGGACAGGCCTGCTACCGGGCCGGCCTCTACGACGAGGCGGCCGAGGCCTACGGAAGGCTCGTCGACGAGAATCCCGCCGAGGTCTCCGGTCGCGTGAACCTGGGGCTGGCCTGGATGAAGGGCGGCCACCATCCGGAGGCGGTCCGCCAGTTCTCCATCGCGCTCGACCTCGACCCCGATCACCGCAAGGCCATGGGCTACCTGGGGCTCGCGCTCCTCGAATCGGGCGACCCGCGCGCCGCGCGGCCCTGGCTCGAGAAGTCGGGGAGCGGCACCCTCCTGGCGCGCTGCAATGCGCTCCTGGCGGAGAAACCGACCCCGATCCCGAGCGCGACACCGGCTCCGGGTCCTGTTCCGGTTCCGGTGGCCGTCCCGCTTGCCGTCGCCCCGCGAACGCCGGTGGCTCCGGGGGGGCTCGGCGCCTTCGCCGCGGAGCGCACCGTCCGTCCGCCGCCCGAGGTCTTCGCCGTCGAGGGGGGCATCCTCCACGTCGCGGTGCGTGGCGAGCTGGTCTGCCGGATCGACGGACTCTTCGCGGTGCGCGGCGCGGTGACGGCACACCCCGAGTCGAAGCGATTCCGCGGCAAGGTCACCGAGAAGCCCTTCGGATCCGGGCGCGACCGCATGAACCGGATGGTCGGGGACGGTGCGCTATTCTTCCGGACCGGGGGCTGGGTGTTCACGGTGGTCGACCTGGCCGGCGACGCCGGGTACTTCCGGGAGGAGTCCGTCTTCGCCCTCGAGGAGGCGGTCCTCTTCGAGAACGGACGGGTTCCGTCGCGCCACTCCCGCGATCTCGACCTCGTCCACCTTCGCGGCCGGGGCCGCATGCTGCTCCGCACCGCGGCGGCTCCCGTGGCCATCGAGGTCTCGGGCGCCGAGACCCTGCGCGTGCCTCCGACGGCGCTGGTGGGCTGGACGGGAGCGGTGGCGCCGCGCATCGGCCTGCTCGCCGGTCCGGACGGAGTCGTGGCTTCCGCCCCGTCGCCCACCTCGCCGGTGATGGTGGAGCTCACCGGGGACGGAAGGGTGTTCGTCGATCCCGACGCGGCCCCGGCGGACTGAGGGTTCATTGGGGAACCTCCGCCGAGACATCCTCAACGCACCCAACGTCATCACGGTGGTGCGGATCGCCATGATCCCCGTGATCCTGGCCTTCACCTACTACGAGGGGCGGGTGAACAGCTTCGTCGCCGGCGGCCTCTTCGCCGTGACCGGGGCCACCGACTTCCTCGACGGCTGGGTGGCGCGCCGCACCGGGTCGGTGACCGTGGTCGGCAAGTTCCTCGACCCCCTCGCCGACAAGCTCATCGTGATGTCGATGCTCATCATGCTGGTGCACCTGGGAAGGGTGCCGGCGTGGCTCGTCATCCTCATCATCGCCCGGGAGTTCACCGTGACCGGGCTGCGGACCATGGCCATGAGCGACGGGATCGTCATCGCCGCCGGCCAGGAGGGGAAGTACAAGACCATCCTCCAGATCGCGGCCATCTCCTTCCTGCTCATTCACTACAAGTACCGGGTGGACTTCCTGGCCTTCGAGTCGGACGTGGACGCCAACGTGGTGGGAACGTGGCTCCTGTACCTCTCGGTGGCCTTCTCGCTCTGGTCGGCCTGGGTCTACATCCGCGATTTCTTCAAGGCCGTGTACGGGGCCGGCGAGGGGCGGACGTGAGGCGTTCCGGCGGGTTTCCGGGGAGGCGGGAAGGGTCTTGACACCCCGGAGGGGGAGACCCTATAAATCCGCCCCTCGATACAGGATTTTGCGGGAATAGCTCAGCGGTAGAGCATCGCCTTGCCAAGGCGAGGGTCGAGGGTTCAAATCCCTTTTCCCGCTCCATCTAACCCCTCGGTTCGCCGAGGGGTTTTTTCTTGGTTGCCCGTCGTCTCCTGTATGTCTCCGAGATTTTTCGGTCCGTCGAGCAGACGAACCGCGTCCCGCTTCACGTCCGGCGTCAGGTGGGCGTACCGCAGCGTCATCTCGATCGTCTCGTGACCAAGCAGTTCCTGAACGGCCTTGAGGGACGCTCCGCGCATCACCAGGTGACTCGCGAACGTGTGGCGCAGTCCGTGCGTCGTGATGCGCTTCCCGAGCCCTGCACGGCGGCAGGCGTTCGGGACGACGTCCTTCAGCATCGAGTGCGTCAGGCGGGCACCCGAGGCATCACAGAAGACGTAGGGCCCTTTCAGGTGCCGGTACGCCTTCAAGGTCGCTATCGCCACGTCGGAAAGCGGCACCTTGCGGTTGCTACCGCCCTTCGGTGGTCCCTCCTGGTCGCGCCAGAGGGTGCGGCGGACGATCAGGTGGCCGGCCACGAGGTCGATGTCCTGCCACTTGAGCGCGAGGAGCTCACCGACGCGGAGGCCGGTCTTGAGCGCCACGACCAAGAATGGCCGCCAATCGGAGTCGGCGGCCACGACGAGGCGGTCTGCCTCCTCGAACGTGAGGAAATGGTCCTCGGAGACGTAGTCGGCCTTCACCTTGAAGCCACGCACCTTGGGGGCCCGCTCCAGCGCGCCCCACTCGACGGCCAGATTGAGGAGCTTTCGCAGGGCCGTGAGGTGGTTGTTGATGGACTTCTTCTCCTGGGCCTCGGTCAGCTTGGCGGCCTTGTAGCGCTCCACCTCGGCTGGCCCGATGGCGTCCATCTTCATGGCGCCGAAGAATGGAACGAGATGGACTTTCAGAAGCCCGACCTTCGCGGCGACGGTGCTCGGCTTGTTGTTGGTTCTCGAGAACGTCAGGAAGTGCTCCTGGAACTCGGAAACCGTCACGACCTCCTTCTTCGCGACGGATGTCGGGGCAACACTCGCGCGGACGACGTGCGCTGCCCTTTCCTCCGCGTACCGCTGCGTCGCAGTCTTGCCAGGCACAGGCGACTTCTTCCGTTCCTCGAAGAACTCGCCGGTAGGCAGGACCATCTTGATGTGAAACTCCCAGCCATCCTTGATCCGGGCACACTTGGGGCCGCACTTGTTTCGCGAACACCCCTCGATGTGTGCAACCGAAGTCACGAATGGCCTCACGTAAATGGCCATCACCGACTCCTTGTCGGCGACAGGCCACGCCCTTCCGAGACGAATCGTATCAGGTCGGCCCGACGGAAGCGGAGGGAGCGCCCCACCCGAAAAAGCCCGGGCAGTTGTCCGCGCTCCGCGCGGTGGTAGACGGCCTTCGGAGTCATCCCGAGAAGCGCCGCGACCTGGCCGACGGTGAGGGCGATCTGGGCGGCGGGGCCCGCTTCGGGAGCGACGGAGGGACTGAAAGCGGCGTCTAGATCGGGGGCAGGAGTCATGGCGTCCGGCTCGCGGAGGTCGGGAGCCCCGCAAGCCATCATGGCAAATGTATATCATATGACAGTCATTCGCGCAATGCGGCGAGGGGCCTGCCAGGCTCAGCGGTGGGCGCTCGAGGATGGCCGCGACGACGTTCCGGCCACGCCTCCCCGCGAGGCCCTCCGAGCGTAGTCCGCCTCGCCGCGCAGGATCGGACCCCTGAGGAAGAGCGCGACCAAGGTGGCGACGGCGCAGTACTTCGCCCACCTGACCACGGCTTGACCGGTGCCCTCGAACCACCCGGGCATCCTCGAGTCCGCGAAGCAACGCCGGAGCTCGGCTTCCCGCACGATGGCAGGCGGTGCGCCGCCGCTCTCGCGAGTCTCACGAATCGCGTTCTCGAAGTCACTGCGAAGCTCTCGGTATCGGCGGCGGTCCGCGCGCCGCCTCGAGAAGTGGGCCGCGATCCCGGCGGCGAACACCCCAAGGATGAAGAACTCCAGGTGACCGTAGAACCACTGCATGGTGCCTCCTTCGCGCCAGCATGATCCCTGACACTGACATTCCGTCCAGGG
>DAIEMM010000483.1 GCA_027349605.1 Anaeromyxobacteraceae bacterium | reverse complement strand
GTCCAGGGGTGAGGTCATGGCCTCGTGACCCGCGGAGTGTAGCGTTGGTCGGGGCCTGGCCCAATTCGGCGGGCTCACGGACGGCAAGGAGGGCTTCGACTTCCTGGGCTGTCACCTGCACAAGCGAACGTCGGGGCGCCTGCTGGAGAAGACCGGCAACCGTTGGTACTACCTGCAACGGTGGCCCTCGGCGAAGAGCATGAAGCGCGTGCGGGAGAAGATCCATGGCTTCACGGATCGGAGCCGCAACGGGGTGAAGGAGGCGGGTGGAGACGGCCCGCGGCTGAGCGGTACCACGCCACCCATCCACCAATGCCCGGAACCACCCAGGCCGCGCCCCGGAGCCGCCCGTGACCCGGACGCCCTGGCTCGCCTTCGCCGGGGTCCTGGCGCTCGGCGCCGCGGCCGGCGGCGCGGTCTGGTACACGACGCGTGCGGTGCCGGCCGACTCGCGGGAGGCGCCGCTTCACGTGCTCGACCCGTGGGCGCGGCCCGACCTGCCCCCGGGACCGGCGTGGGGAGCGCAGGCCGGGCAGGCGCCGCCGGCGCGCCGCCCGCCGGTCGCCCGCCGCCGAACGGTCGGGGGGGAGTAGGCGGCCGAGGAAGCTCCGCCACCCCCTCGCCCGCTACCGCCGCGGCTGGTCGCGCAGGCGGCGCCGCGCCTCGACCTCCTCGTCGGAGAGGCGGGCGTCGGAGATCGATCGCGGCTCGATGGTCCGCGCCACCAGGGTGGCGGTGCCGACGGCCACCAGCAGCGGCAGGATGAACGACCGGTCGCGCCCGGTCAGCTCCATGACGAGGACCACCGTCGAGATCGGGCCCTGCGTCGTCGCGGCCAGGACCGCTCCGGCCCCGAGCAGGGCGAAGAGCCCCGGCGGCACTCCGGGCCAGGCCCAGGACCAGGCGTGGCCCAGCACGCCGCCCAGCATCCCCCCCACGGTCAGGGAGGGCGTGAACAGTCCCCCCGGGGCCCCGCTGCGGATGCACAGCAGGATCGCCAGCGGCTTCAGCGCGAGCAGCGCCAGCAGCAGGGCGGGTGCCACCCGGCCCACGAAGGCCAGCTGGGAGACGTCCCTCCCGTTGCCCAGCACCTCCGGGAACCAGATGGACACCGCGCCGAGGACCGCCAGCGCCCCGAGCGGCGCCAGGAGCCGCCGCCAGCCGCCGGGCCTGGCGCCGTCGGCCCACCGGACGAGCCGGACGTAGCCGACCGAGACCAGTCCGGCGATCGGGCCCGCCAGCAGGGCCCAGGCCACGACCGAGGCCGAGGTGGCGTAGGCGGGGACGAGGTAGGTCGGGGCATCGGGGAGCACCGTCCAGGAGACCGCCGTCGCGATCGCGGAGGCGAAGAGGGCGGGCAGCACGTACCGGAGCGCCAGCGCGCCGCGCATGACCTCCAGCGCGAAGAGCGCCCCGCCCAGCGGGACCCCGTAGGCCGCGCCCATTCCGGCCCCGGCGCCGCAGGCCACCAGGAGCCGGCGCTGCTCGTCCGACAGCCCTCCCCGGTCGGAGAAGGCGTTGGCGAGCACCGCCCCGACCTGCTTCGGGGCGCCCTCGCGGCCGAGCGACGCGCCCATGCCCACGATCAGCACCGAGAGCAGGGCGCTGCCCAGGGTGCGCAGCGCCGGCATCCTGCCGGCGTGGAACCAGATGGCCTCCGTGGTGTCGATGCCGTTGGCGCTGGAGAGGCGCCGGAGGAGGACCTGGCCGAGCCCGGTCACCAGCCCGGCGCCCAGCAGCACGAGGAGGTGTCGCGCGGCGCCGGCGCGCTCCGCCGCCGCGAGGAGGCCGTCGCCGGGAGCGGGCCAGGCCAGGTGCTGCACCAGCTCCAGCAGCCGGGTCAGCGCCGCGGCGCCCAGGCCGGTCCAGGCGCCGGTGAGCGCCACCGCCAGCCAGAAGCGGCCGGCGGCGGGGTGCCGGAGCGTGGCGGGGATCGAGGCCGTCGCCGGTAGCGCCGGCTCCAGCGGAGGCTGACCGGCGGCGGAGCGGGGCTGGTCCAGGGGTGAGGTCATGGCCTCGTGACCCGCGGAGTGTAGCGCCGGTCGGGGGCCTGGCCCAACGCGGCGGGCTCACGGACGGCGAGCACAGGGCGAGCGCGACACCCGGCGGCGACCCGGGAGCCTCCGCAAGCGCGTCTACCGCCTCTACCGCGCTGAGGGCCTTGCCGTTCGCCAGAAGCGCCGCAAGCGGCTCGCGTCGGCGCTGCGAACCGTGCTTCCGCCGCCCGCCGCGCCGAACGAGCGGTGATCGATGGAACTCGTCGCCGACCAGCTCGTCGGCGGCACGCGCCTGCGGGCCTTCAACGTCGTCGACGACTTCACGCGCGAGCGCCTCGCCATCGAGGTCGACACCTCGATCCCGGGCCTCCGCGCCACGAGGGTCCTCGAGCGGATCGCGGCGACGCGGCCGCTGCCGAAGTACCTCATCTGCGACAACGGCCCGGAGTTCACGGGCTCCGCGTTCGGCGCCTGGGCTCACCGGCGCGGCGTGCGGGTACCCTTCATCCGGCCGGGGAAGCCAGTCGAGAACGCCTGCAGGGAGAGCTTCACCGGCAAGCTCCGCGACGAGTGGCTCAACGAGAACTGGTTCGTCACGATGGAGGATCCGCGGTCGAGGATCGAGGCGTGGAGGCTCGACAACAACGAGGTCCGTCCCTACTCCGGGCTGGACAACCTCACGCCGTCAGAGTTTGCTCTGCGTCACAACCCGGTTGCATCCGACGCGGCTTAGAACCGGGGGGCAGGTCAACTCCACCTCCAGGCCCGGGATGCGGCGCAAGCCGGGGCCGCTGGTACTGACCAGCTCCCGCCGCTCGGAAAGTGATCCGCCCCGCCGGTCAGACTCGGGTTTCGCCCTTACGCGGCGCGCCTGAGCCCGCTTTCGTTCGGCCCGGCGCGCCGCCTGCCAGGTTTGCGTAAGTTGGCGAGACTACGACGCGGATCCAGAACGTCGAGCGGTGTGAGCGCCCGCTGGGCGGCGCGGAGGACGTCGGCGAA
>DAIEMM010000439.1 GCA_027349605.1 Anaeromyxobacteraceae bacterium | reverse complement strand
GACGTGAAGAGCCAGATCGTCGCCGGCGCCATCACCAGGATCGGGCCGAGCTGCGCGATGCAGAGGACGAAGACGACCGCCGTGAGGGCGCCCGCGTGCGGGACGCCGACGACGGCGAGACCGATCCCCGAGATGAGCGTCTGGGCCAGCGCGGTCACGACGATGCCGAGGGCCACCGCCCGCACCGCCCTGGCGGCGAGGCGCCCGGCACTCTCGCCGCGCTCGCCCGCCAGGCGGCGGAGGAAGCGGAGGACCCCGTTCGCCGCCTTCTCGCCGGTGGCGTAGAGGATCCCGGAGAGCAGCACCATGAGGAGGAGCTGGACGACCGTGGTCCCGATCCCTCCCGCCTTGGAGGCGAGCCACCTCACCCCGTCCTTCAGGTGGGGCTGGATCTGGGCCATGAGGGACTCGGGGTCCCCGGCGAACCCTTGCCACCTCGCCGACAGGCTCTCCCCGACGAGCGGAACCCGCTCCAGACATCCGGGAGGCGGAGGGAGGCCGTCGGTGGCGACGGACTGCACGAGCTTCCCCACGCGGTCCATGTTGGCGGCGACGGTGGAGACGCCGATCCAGGTCGGGACGACGATCAGGGCGAGCAGTGCCAGCACCATCACCGCGACCGCCGGACCGCGGCGTCCCCCGAGACGGGCCTGCAGGCCGATCAGCATGGGCCAGGTGGCGGTGACGATCATCGTCGCCCAGAGCAGGGCCAGGACGAACGGGAGCATCACCCAGGCGCTGGCCGCGATCATCCCCGCGATGGCCAGGACTCCCAGGGTGATCCGGGGGAGATCGAATGAGGGGAGTCGCTCGGGCATGGCGGCGGCAGCTTATCCCAGACCTACTCGCTGGCGAGACACTCGTCCCAGGTCAAGAGCCCCACCCGCTTGCACGCCTCGTCGAGGGCGATCATCTGGTTCTCGCAACTCGTGCCCGCGGCGCGGCAAGCCCGGTAGCCCTGGCGGAGGTGCTCGGTGCTCTGCAGGGCCGACCTCCGCCAGGCCGTCACCCGGGCGGCGGCCTCCTTCTCTGCCCGCGCGTCGTCCGGCCCCGCCTTCAGGCGCGCCGCGTACCGCTTCGACCCCGCGCGGCCGCAGACCTTCGCCTCGGTGCAGGTGCAGGTCTCCTGGAACCAGCTGCGGTCCCGGGACGGCACCGACGCCCCGGGCGCCCGGGCGATCGTCTCGCACAGGTAGTCCTGGTCGTCGGGAATCGTGGGATAGGCGTCGTCCCCGTGCGCGAGGGCGGGCGCCGCGCAGAGCAGGAGCGCGAGCAGGTCCAGCCGGTGAACGCGACGCACCATGCCGGGGAGCCTATCAAGGACTCCCGGAGCCGGGGCAGGCCCGTGCGACCCCGATGGGTTCCACCCCTTCCCGTGGGTGCTCCGGCCCCGATCTGCGAAGATGCGCGGCGCCCCCGTCACCCCTGGCCCCCTCCTGGAGCCCACACATGTTCCTCCTCAATCCGAAGGTGCCCTCCCGCCACTGCCCCTACGCCCGCTCCCGCGAGCTCGTCGAGAAGACCATCGGCTTCTTCGAGGCCAAGGGAAAGGCCCGGCTCCGGAAGGACGACCTCGACCGGACCTGGTACGCCGACTTCCTCGAGTTCGCCGGGCGTGAAAAGCTCCTCGCCACCTTCCTGACTCCGGCGCCGCTCGGGGGCGAGGGAGCTCGCTGGGACACCTGGCGGAACTGCGCGCTGAACGAGGTGCTCGGGTTCTACGGGCTCCCCTACTGGTACACCTGGCAGGTCACCATCCTCGGCCTGGGCCCGATCTGGATGAGCGGGAACGGGGAAGCCAGGCGCCGGACCGCCCGCCTGCTCGGCGCGGGGGGGATCTTCGGCTTCGGGCTCTCGGAGAAGGAGCACGGGGCCGACATCTACTCGACCGACATGGAGCTGGTCCCGGCCGGGGACGGGAAGTACCTCGCCCGCGGCGACAAGTACTACATCGGCAACGGCAACGAGGCGGCGCTGGTCTCGGTCTTCGGGAAGGTCGCCGGGACCGGCGAGTACGTCTTCTTCCTCGTGGACCCGAAGCGCCCAGGGTACGAGCTCGTGAAGAACGTGGTGGCGAGCCAGTCCTACGTCGCGGAGTTCGTCCTCCACGACTACCCGGTGGGCGAGGCCGACGTCCTCTCCCGCGGCCAGGCCGCGTGGAACGCGGCACTCAACACCGTGAACGTCGGCAAGTACAACCTGGGCTGGGCCTCCATCGGGATCTCCACCCACGCCCTCTACGAGGCGGTGCGCCACGCCGCCAACCGGAGGCTCTACGGGATTGCCGTCACCGACTTCCCGCACGTGCGCCGGCTCTTCACCGACGGTTACGCGCGCCTCGTGGCCATGAAGCTCTTCGCGCTGCGGGCTTCCGACTACTTCCGCTCGGCCTCGCAGGAGGACCGCCGCTACCTGCTCTTCAATCCGGTGATGAAGATGAAGGTGACCACCGAGGGCGAGAAGGTGATCGACCACCTGTGGGACGTCATCGCGGCCAAGGGCTTCGAGAAGGACACCTACTTCGAGACGGCCACCCGCGACATCCGGGCCCTGCCCAAGCTGGAGGGCACGGCCCACGTGAACATGGCCCTGGTGGTC
>DAIEMM010000411.1 GCA_027349605.1 Anaeromyxobacteraceae bacterium | reverse complement strand
CGAGCGGAGCTTCGGCATCGGGGTCGGGACCCTCCAGTTCGTCGCCGGGCGCGAGCTCGACGCGGTCCTCTACTGGTACCTCTCCGACGTGGTCGTCCTCGCCCCCGTCGGCCCTCCGCCCGACCCGGAGTCCACCTACGGCGCCACCCAGCTCAAGTCGATCTCGCTGAGCTTCCCCATCCTGGAGTGGACCCCGTTCCGGACGTTCGCCACCCAGCTCGTCTTCGCCACCGTGCTGCAGTTCGGCTTCGGGGTGGAGATCCCGTTCACGAGCCCGGTGGTCTTCCCGGAAGGATACGGGAACGCCTCCCTCTCCCCGTCCTACAACTTCTACCTGCGCGGCCAGTTCGACGGACGGTACTTCTTCGGCTCCCGGGACGACCTGGTGGCGCCTCGATGACCTCGCCGTTCCACCGGCGCTTCGTGGTGCGCTGGGCGGACGCGGACGCCAACGGACACCTGCGCAACACGGCCTACGCCGAGTACGCCAACGACACCCGGGTGGCGCTGCTCGCCTCCCTCGGATACGCGTGGACGCGCTTCCAGGCGCTCCGTCTCGGGCCGGTGCTCTTCCGCGAGGAGATCGAGTACCGGCGCGAGGCGGCCATCGGCGAGGAGGTCCTGGTGGACGCGCTCGCCGCCGGGATGGCCCCCGACGTCTCCCGCTGGTCGATCCGCCACCGGCTCTGGAAGCCCGACGGCACCGAGATGGCCCAGATCACGGTGGTGGGGTCGTGGCTCGACCTGGAGGCACGCCGTGCGGTGGCGCCTCCCGCCGACCTGGCCGGGGCGTTCCTCTCCATGGCCCGGAGTGAGCCCTTCGCGGAGTTGCACGCGATCCGGAAGAGGTGAGGTTCAGCGCTGGAGGGCTGGCGCGGAGCGGAACAGGCCGGGGTCGAGGGAGCTGGGCTCGACGCCCAGGTAGCGAAGCATGCGGTACTGGTGCTGGCGGAGGCCGCGGACCGAGACGCGCGCCCGCGCCACGGCGAGGACGTCGGCCAGCATGGCGATGGCCCGGTCGTGGAAGTCCCTCACGCGCGAGAGGTCGACGTAGACCTCCGCGTCGCCGGAAAGTGCCTCGATCCGGCTGCGGATCGTGTTCACGGAATCGATGTCGAAAGCCCCATCCATACGGATGACGAGGCTCGAGGAGGGATCTGCCTGCATGTGGTGTCGCTCCGACTGTCTGGAATCGGCCCCCGCACGAGCACCGACTCCTCGATAGTAGGTCTGGCTCTCCCCGATCGCAACGGAGCGAAGGTACGAATTCGCGCCATTTTCGTGATATTTCCTTCCTCCCCGACCGGGGTGACCCGAACGATGCCCACCCCCTCCCGCAGGTCGCTCCTCCCCCACGAGCACGGGGCCTATGGCCAGGTGGCGCTGCCGCTGGTCTGCGCCCTCGCGCTCGGGCGACCGGGTCCGGCCGCCGTCCTCCTCGCCTCGGGAGCCTTCGCCGGATTCCTGTCCTACGAGCCACTCCTGGTCGCGGTGGGCAACCGCGGGAAGAGGGCCCGCGACGAGGACGGGCCCCGGGCCCTCCGCCTCGCCGCCGGCCTGATCGCCGTCGCGGTGATCCTGGCCGGAGCCGGGTTCCTCCTCGCCTCCCCCCCGGCGCGCCTGGCATCGGCCGTTCCGCCGGTGCTGGCCGCCGTCGTCGCGCTGCTCGTCCGGCTCGAGGTGGAGCGGACGGTGGCCGGGGAGGTGGCCGTGGCGGTCGCGCTCTCCTCCGCCGGCTTCCCGGTGGCGGTGGCGTCGGGCGTGGCGCCGGGAGTCGCGGCATCCGCCTGGCTCGCCTGGAGCCTCGGGTTCGCGGCGACGACCCTCGCCGTGGAGGTGGTGCTGACGCGAGCCCGTGCCCCGGCGCGCGACCCGGCAGCGGCGGCCGTGGGAGGCGTACTGCTGCTCCAGGCCACGGCGGTGGCGCTCTTCGCGGCCGGAGGGGTCCCGGTCGCCGTCCCCGCGGCGGTCGCGCCCCTGGCGCTGACTTCACTCATCGTGATCCTGCGGCGCGTGCCGGCCCGGCGGCTCCGCGTGGTGGGCTGGGCCGCGCTGGCCGGCAGCACGGCGGCGCTCGCCGTCCTCCTCGTCGGCCTGCGCTGACGCTTCCTGGCCGGGGGGCCGGTGCGCTGCTAGATTGGCCGAGGTGCGCGTCCTCCTCTCCAACGACGACGGCGTCCACGCGCCCGGCCTCGCGGCGCTCGCCGCCGCGTTTCCCCACGACGAGGTCTGGGTGGTTGCCCCCGACCGGGAGCAGTCGGCGACCAGCCACGCCATCTCGCTCCACCGGCCGCTGCGGATCGTCCAGGTCGGGGAGCGCTGGTTCTCGGTGGACGGCGCGCCCACCGATGCGATCTACCTCGCGGTCAACCACCTGCTCCGCGGCCGGCCTCCCGACCTCGTCCTGTCGGGCGTGAACCACGGTCCCAACCTGGGGAACGACGTCCTCTACTCGGGGACGGTGGCCGCGGCCATGGAGGGGGCCCTGCTGGGAGTCACCGCCATCGCGGTCTCGCTGGCGGCGCGGGCCCCCTTCGACTTCGGCGCCGCGGCGGGCTTCGCGGCGGGGCTCGCCCGGAGCGTGGCCGCCGACCCGCCGGCGACCCCCACCCTCTTCAACGTGAACGTGCCGGCCGGGCCGGTGAAGGGGTACCGCCTCACCCGGCTGGGGGTCCGGACCTACGGCAACGAGGTGGTGGAGAAGCAGGACCCGCGGGGGCGCAGCTACTTCTGGATCGGCGGCGACGCCAGCCACGGAGACATCCCCGGCTCCGACTGCAACACCGTCTTCGACGACGGCCTCGTGGCGGTCACGCCGCTGCACCTCGACCTCACCCACGACGCGCTGCTGTCCGGGCTCGGCGACTTCGAGATCCCCGGCTACCGCAAGGAGCCAGCCCCGTGACCCGCCGGCTCGTCGCCTGGGCGCTCGCCCTGGCGACGCTCTCCGCCTGCGCGTCCCGCCAGCGCACGCCGGAGGAGGTCTCCGGCCAGCACCCTCCTCCCTTCCCGCTGGGCACGGGAAGCTCGCACGTCGAGCCGGAGCTGGTCGGGACGACCCACGTGGTGCAGAAGGGCGCGACCCTCTACCGGATCGCCCGGACGTACGGCGTCGACCCGCGCGAGCTGATGGAAGCGAACGGGATCTCCGACCCGAGGACGCTGGCGCCCGGACAGGAGGTCTTCGTCCCCGGCGCCTCCCGCCCCCTCGACGTGGCGCCCCTGCCCGGAGGATCGGCCGCCGCGCCCGAGCCCGACCCGGCCTTGCTGCCTCGCAAGGGCGGCAACGGGTCCATGCAGTGGCCGCTCAAGGGCGTGCTCTACCGCGGCTTCGGGGTGAAGCAGGGCCAGCGGCACGACGGCATCGACCTCTCGGCGCCCGAGGGAACGCTGGTCCGGGCCGCCGCCGCCGGCGAGGTGATCTACACCGGCAACCAGTCGGGCTA
>DAIEMM010000408.1 GCA_027349605.1 Anaeromyxobacteraceae bacterium | reverse complement strand
CCTCCCGTCGTGCCGGCGGTTCCGGATGGCCCGCGGCCCTCCCGACGTGCCGGCGGTTCCGGATGGCCCGCGTCGCTGGGGGCGCCGGGGCCACCCGGCCCGCCTGGAGGACTGGAGGGCCAGTCGACGACGCCACCCCGGGCGCCTGGCGGAGGGGCGTCGCCGGCGAGGCCCGCGGTCGCGCCTCTCGGGTGCTGGACCGCGAGCGCCGCTCGCGAGTCTTCCCCGAAGGCCGCACGTCCGAGTCGCCTTCGACCCGCCTCCCGCAGCCGGACGGGGGCGCGTCGCGACGAGCTGCCCGCAGGGCAAGTCGAGGCGCCGGGCCGAAGGCCCCGGCGAACCTCGACGCCATCCGGCCGCCCATCCCTTCGCCCGAGGACGGCAGCTCGGAGCGGCGCGACCACCCCACCGGCGGCACACGCCCTCCCGGGCCGAAGGCGACCCGCGCGCCTCCGCGGGCTACACGTTGAACCGGAAGTGCATCACGTCCCCGTCCTTCACCCGGTACTCCTTGCCCTCGATGCGGAGCAGCCCCTTCTCCCTCACCGCGGCCTCGGTCCGGAGCTGCACCAGGTCTTCCCACCACTGCACGTCGGCCTTGATGAAGCCGCGCTCGAAGTCGGTGTGGATGGTGCCGGCCGCCTGGGGCGCGGTCATGCCGTCGTGGATGGTCCAGGCCCGGCACTCGTCCACGCCCACCGTGAAGAAGGTGGAGAGGCCGAGCAGCTCGTACCCGGCGCGCACCAGCCGGTTCAGCCCCGGCTGCTCGAGGCCCAGGCTGTGCAGGAAGTCGAGCCGCTCCGCCTCGGGAAGCTCGGCGAGCTCGGCCTCCACCTTCCCGCTGATGACCACGCAGCGGGCCCCCTCCTCGTCGGCCAGCTCCCTCACCTTCGCCACCGTCGGGTCGTCGGCGCGGGTGAGCTGGTCCTCGTCGACGTTGGCGATGTAGAGCACCGGCTTCCCGGTGAGCAGGAAGAGGTCGGAGAGGATGGCGCGCGCCTCGGGCGCGAGCTCCTGCATCCGCACCGGCGTCCCCTTCTCGAGACCGGCCTTGACCTGGTCGAGCACCGCGATCTCGGCCTTGGCCAGCTCGCCCGGCTTGCCCGGCGCCTTGGCCTCCTTCGCCTTCCGCTCCCGCCGGCGCTCGACCTGCTCGAGGTCCTTCAGCATGAGCTCGGTCTCGACGACGTCCCGGTCGCCGCGCGGGTCCACCTTGCCTCCCACGTGGACCACGTCGGGATCGGCGAAGCAGCGCAGGACGTGGGCGATCGCGTCCACCTGCCGGATGTGGGAGAGGAACTGGTTGCCGAGCCCCTCCCCCTTCGACGCCCCGGCCACGAGGCCGGCGATGTCCACGAACTCGAGGGTGGTGGGGACGGTCTTCATGGGGTGGAAGAGGGCGGCGAGCTTCACCAGCCGCTCGTCCGGCACCGGCACCACGCCCACGTTCGGGTCGATGGTGCAGAACGGGTAGTTGGCCGCCTGGGCCTGCGCCTGGCCGAGCAGGGCGTTGAAGAGGGTCGACTTGCCGACGTTCGGCAGGCCGACGATTCCGATGGCGAGACCCATGGCGTTCGATTCACTCCTGGAAAATGCGAAGCTCCGGCGGACGTTCGTCCGCCGGAGCCGCGCGAGGACTGCCGTCCGGGTCTAGGCCCGTCCGGCGGGGAGGTCCTGGATGTACTCGTTCACGAGCTGGCGCTGCGTCTTCTCGTCCAGGCTCGACTTCACGATGCGCGAGGCGGCGGCGACGGCCAGGTCGGCCACCTCGGAGCGGAGCTGCGCGACCGCGAGCTTCCTCTCCTCCTCGATGCTCTTCTTCGCGGAGGCGACCATGTCGTCGGCCTCCTTGCGGGCCTGGGCGGTGAGCTGGGTGCGAAAGGCCTCCATCTCCTGCTGGTTCCGCTTGGCGAGCTCGGCGGCGTCGCGCTGGGCCTTGACGAGCGCCTCCTTCTGCTGCGCGAGCAGCCTCTCCGCCTCCTGCCGCTCGTTGCGGGCCGAGTCGATGGCGTCGCGGATCGAGCCCTCCCGCTCCGCCAGCATCCGTGTGATGGGCCCGAAGGCGAACTTCCAGAGCACGCCGATGAGGACGAGGAAGGTGATCGCCGTCCAGAGCGACAGGCCGGGGTTCAGATCCATGATCCCGGCGGCGAGCACGGGGGATGCGAGGGCGTTCATCGGACTTCTCCCGGGGAGCGCGAGGCGCGAGGACTACTTGGCAATGGCGAGGAGCAGGCAGACCACGACGGCGAACAGCGTGGCGCCTTCGATGAGGGCGGCGGCGATGATCATCGAGGTCCGGATGTCGCCGGCGGCGGTGGGCTGGCGGGCCGAACCGTCCATGGCGGCGGCGGCGAGCTTGCCGATGCCCAGGCCGGCGCCGATGACGGACATGCCGGCGCCGAGGCCGGCGGCGAGGTAACCGAGGGAGAGGGCGTTCATGGGTTTCTTCCGTTTCCTTCGTCGTGGGCGGATGTGCGGGCCGCCCGTTCGTCCCGTGGCGCGTGCTGCGCTCGACTACCCGTGGCCGGGAGCCTTCCCTGCCGCGTGAGAAGCGTGAGCGGCCTCGCCGTGACCGGCGTGGCCGTGATCGTCGTCGTGGTGCTCGTCGTGTCCGTGGTGCACCAGCCCGGCGCCGATGAAGAGCGCCGACAGCATGGTGAAGATGTAGGCCTGCACGAAGGCCACGAAGAGCTCGAGCAGGAAGATGCCGAGGGCCAGCGCCACCGACACCGGCGCCACCCAGACCGACACCGCGAAGATGAGGCCGAGCAGCGCCAGGATCACGAAGTGTCCCGCCACCATGTTGGCGAAGAGACGGACTGTGAGGGCGAAGGGCTTGGTGAAGAGCCCCAGGAACTCGACCGGGATCATGATGGGCCAGAGCCAGGCGAGCGACGGCGGCACGCCGCCGGTCATGTGGGCCAGGTAGCCCTTCACGCCCATCGACTTGATGGCCGCGTACTGGGTGATGAAGAAGGTGAAGAGCGCCAGCGCCACGGTGACCGAGACGTTGGCGGTGGCGGTGGCCATGAAGGGCACCAGCCCGAGCAGGTTCATGGTGAGGACGAAGAAGAAGGCCGTGCACAGGTAGGGCACGAACCGGTCGGCGTCCTTCTTGCCGATGTTGGCGATGGCGATGCCGCGGACGAACTCCACCAGCAGCTCGACGAAGTTGTAGAAGCCGCGCGGCACGAGGCTGCGCTTGCGGGCCGCGAGGACGAGCATCACGGTGAGGATCACCGCGGAGAGGAGCATCATGACCACGTGCTTCGACGGGGTCATGTCGAGGGTGGCCTGGCCCAGGTGGATCTTCCAGCCGCCCCCGGTGACCTTCACGAGGTCGATCTCGCAGTTCCACTTGAAGCCGCCGTCGCAGAAGCCGGGCAGCTCCATCACGGTGCCGTTGGCCACGTGGTGCATCATGGTCTCGGGGAGGGTCGCCGAGTGGCCGCCGCCGTGGGCGGACGCCTCGCCGTGAGGCGCCGCCTCGCCGTGGGCGGCCGGCTCGCCGTGCCCTGCCGCGTCGGCGTGCGGGTCGGCGGCGGGGGCGTGCTGGCCGAGGGCCAGACCGAGGACGAGGGCGACGGAGGCGAGCGTCATGCGGGCTTCCCCATGCGGCGGCCGAGGGCGCTGACGTAGCTGCCCTCGATGGCGGTGAACGCGAAGTACGGGACGAAGAAGGCGATCACGAAGGCGACCACGCTCTCGCCGGCGCGGGCCACGGCGGCGACGCCGGCCCCCACCAGGACGAGGCGGGCGAAGAACATGGCGGTGAAGACGACGAGCGCCCGCTGGACGGGCCTGGAGGCGCTCGAGCCGAAGTGGCCGAAGGCGACGAGGGAGGCGATGGCAGTGCCGCTGGCGATGGCCGCGCCGATGAGGGCCGGGCGGCGCGCGTCCCCGGAGAGGAACGCGAGGCCGATGGCCAGGGCGGCGACGAACGTGGCGGCGAGGAGGTGGCTCTTCACTTCCGTTGCTTTCCCAGGACCTGCCGAAAGAAGCTGATGAACCCGCCCACCATTCCGAGAACCGACCCGCCGATGAGGAACCAGGGCTTCTGGGTTCCCACCTTCCGGTCGATCCACCACCCGATCGCCGTGAACATCCCGACGGACGCGACCAGCGACGTCGACGCCGCCAGGTACGGACCCGCCTTCCGGTATGCGGCGGCCAGGTTCGAGAGCCCTTCCTCGTCCTCCCCGCGACGCTCTCGATCGTCCGGGGCCATCGCGGTTCCTCTCGCCCCGCCCCGCCGGATTCTCCTGTGAATACCGGAAGGAAGGGCGGAACCGTATAGCAGTCCCGCCCCTTTCCGTCAATGATCGCCGGGCGTCCCGCGGGCTATGCCCGGACCGCCTCGGCGAAGGCCTTCCGGGCGGCGGCGGTGGTCTGCTCGACGTCCTCGTCGGTGTGCGCCGTGGAGAGGAAGGCGGCCTCGAACTGGGAGGGCGGCAGGTAGATGCCGTTCTCGAGCATGACCTGGAAATACTTGGCGAATTTATTCGTGTCGGCCTTGCGGGCGCTGGCCGCGTCGAAGACCGGGTCTGGGGAGAAGAACACCGTGATCATCGACCCCACCCGGTTCACCTGGACCTTGGCTCCCGCGGAGCGGGCGGCCTCGACGAGGCCGGCCTCCAGCTTCCGTCCCAGCTGCTCGAGCCGGTCGTACTGGGCCTTGCCGAGCTGGCGGAGCGTGGCGAGCCCGGCCGCCATGGCGAGCGGGTTCCCGGAGAGTGTCCCGGCCTGGTAGACGGGGCCGGCCGGGGCGATGCGGTCCATCACGTC
>DAIEMM010000394.1 GCA_027349605.1 Anaeromyxobacteraceae bacterium | reverse complement strand
CCCTCGGCCTTGCCGGCCTCGATGAGGTCCTTCCACAGCTTGACCCCGAGTGCGGGCCGGCAGAAGAGCTCGAAGCCGTCCTCGCCGGTGTACCCGGTGCGGGCGATGGTGCAGGGCACGCCGCCCACCTCGCCCTCGGTGAAGTGGAAGGTCTCGAGCCTGGAGAGGTCGGCGCCGGTGAGCGGCTGGAGGATGGCCTGGGCGCGCGGTCCCTGGAGCGCCAGCTGGACCCAGTCGTCCGACTCGTTGGCCACCTGGGCGCCGCCGGCGTGGTCGCGCAGCCACGCGAAGTCCTTGTCGCGGTTGCCGGCGTTGACGCACACCAGCAGGTCCTCGGCGGAACGCCGGTAGATCACCACGTCGTCGACGATGCCGCCGTTCTCGCGGCAGAGGCAGCCGTACTGGGCCTGCCCGTCCGTCACGCGGGACAGGTCGTTGGTGAAGATCCGGTTGAGCGCCTCGAGCGCGTGCGGCCCGCGAAAGACCACCTCTCCCATGTGCGAGACGTCGAAGAGGCCGGCGCGGGTGCGAACGGCCTCGTGCTCGTCGAGCAGCCCCGAGTACTGGACCGGCATGTCCCAGCCGGCGAACTCGACCATGCGAGCGCCGGACTGCACGTGTACGTCGTAGAGCGGAGTGCGCTTCGCCATCGGGACCGCCAGAGGTTGGGGAGGGCGGCGGAATTGTAGCGGCCGCCCCCCGAGGGTCAAGGCATCATGGGGGACACGTCACCGGCCTGCACGGACCCCGTGCAGCTGCCGTGCAGCACTGGATGGACTTCCCGGAATCGTCGACGAACCGGTAGGACCAGTTGCCGCCGCCGCCGATCTCGAGCACGCCGAATCCCCACCGCGTCGAGGCGAAGAGGAGCCTGGCGCCGGGGGTGGAGAGGGCCTCGAAGCGCTCCTTGGGCCGGCCGCGCGCGCCGTTGGCCGAGATCAGGACGTCGTAGCCGGCCGGCGCCCGGAGGTGCTCGAGCTGGTGCTCGTGGCCGGAGAGCCAGCCGGCGATGGGTCCCGCGGCCTGCTCGACCCGCTTCACGCGAGCCAGGTACTCGGGCGTGAAGTCGGCCCGGTGCTCGCCCGCGGAGGCGCTCGGGTGGTGGGCGACCACGAAGCAGAGCTTCTCGCCGCACGGGCGGGCCGCCTCGGCCACGAACGCAACCTCGTCCTCGAAGGAGAAGCCGCCGTAGTCGTGCTTGAGCAGGTTCGAGTCGATGCCGATGAAGCGGGCCGGTCCCTGGTCGTGGACCCAGTGCCGCCCGGGCATCGACCATCGCGGCGACCGGTGGGCCACCTCGAGGCAGGCGCGGCGGCGGGAGATCTCCCGCTCCTCGCCCCCCGCGCTGCAGCTGCCGGCGGCGGCCACGTCGTGGTTGCCGAGCGTGAGCAGCACGGGCACGGGCTTTCCGTCGCGCTGCACGCCGGCGATCGGCTTCTCGAAGAGCTTCTCGAAGCTCTCGTCGACGGGCGGGGCGTACCCCGGCGAGACGGTGTTCTGGTCGGGACCGAACGCGCACGAGGCCGCGCCGGGGAGGAGGGGATCCGGGCCGCACTCGTAGACGTTGTCTCCGGGGGAGAGGACGAGGTCGAGCGGGTGGCTCCGCGACCAGGACGCCATGGCCTCGGCGACGACGGCCTGCTGGTGGGTGTCGTCGCCGAAGTCGGCGAAGTGGAGCACGCGCGCCGAGACCGGGAAGCCGGGCGGGACCGGGCCCAGCGCCACCGGCCGCAGGACGAAGTCCGGGCTGCTGCGGTTGCAGGCCGAGGCGAGCAGCGCGGCGGCGAGGAACGCGCGTCTCACCGACGGGACCTGCGCGCCAGCTCGAGGGTGTTCACGAGCAGCATGGCGATGGTCATGGGGCCCACCCCGCCCGGGACGGGGGTGATGGCCGAGGCCCGCTTCTCCGCCTCTGCGTACTCCACGTCGCCGCAGAGCTTGCCGTCCGGCTTGCGGTTCATCCCCACGTCGATGACCACCGCGCCGGGCTTCACCCAGGCTCCCTTCACCATCTCCGCCTTGCCGATGGCGGCGACGAGGATGTCCGCGCGTGCGACCTCGCCGGCCAGGTCCTCGGTGCGGGAGTGGGCCACGGTCACCGTGGCATGGCGGTCGAGGAGCATGGCGGCCATGGGCTTGCCCACGATGTGGGAGCGGCCGATGACGAGCGCCCGCTTGCCCCTGGGGTCGACGTGGGCCTCGTCGAGAAGCCGCATCACCCCGGCCGGGGTGCAGGGACGGGGGGATGGCTTGCCGAGCCAGAGGGCCCCGACGTTCAAGGGGTGGAACCCGTCGGCGTCCTTGGCCGGGGAGATGGCGTCGAGCACCTTGGACTCGTCGATGTGCTTCGGCAGCGGCAGCTGCACCAGGATGCCGTGGGTCTCCGGGTCCCGGTTGAGGCGGGAGACGAGATCGAGGAGCTCGACCTCGGGCACGGTGGAGTCGAGGTGGTGCTCCACGGAGCGCATGCCCACCTCCTCGCAGGCCTTGCGCTTGCCGCGGACGTAGACGGCCGAGGCCGGGTCGTCCCCGACGCGGACCACCGTCAGGCCGGGGACGAGTCCCTGCCGGGTCAGCTCCCGCACCTGGTCCGCCACTTCCGCGCGAACCTTGGCCGCCACCTGTTTTCCGTCGATGATCATGAGGCGCCGGAGTATAGCCGTGGGAGCACCGGAGCGGGCGAACATCCGGCGCACGAGGAGGAGCTCATGGACGTGGCCGCTTGCCCCAAGTGCAACACCCCGATCGACCCTGCCGGGACGTGCGTCACCTGCGCCGCGGAAGGGGAGGGGTTGAAGCTCCTCTCGCGGTCCGGCTACGCCTCGGTGAAGGAGATGATGGACGTCCTCGAGGCAGAGGGGCTCTCCCCGGGCATGGAGCAGGTGCCGGCCGGGCGGCCCGAGCAGAAGCAGCATCCCCTCTGGAACCTCTACGTCCCCGTGGCCGAGGTCGAGCCCGCGCAGGCGGCGCTGCGGGCGCAGTGGTCCGACCTGCTCGGTGAGACCGGCGGGCGGGAGGCGGCCGAGCGCGGCCTGCGCGGCGTCGACCTGGACGTCGGGGGGGAGATCGAGTGCCCGGCCTGCGGCCACAAGTTCACGCCGGCCGGCAGCGCGGCGGAGTGCCCGGACTGCGGCCTGGCGCTCGGGGCTCCCGCCGACGCGGCTCCCGACGAGGCCGAGCATTGACGACGGACCTCTCCGACCTCCACATCCACGTGGGTGGGGCGGCGGCGCCCCACACCCTCTGGTCGATCGCGCACGAGCAGGGGCTGAAGCTCCCGGTGGCCGACTACTGGGAGTTCCGGGAGCTGGTCTCCGCCCGTCCCGGCAAGGTGAAGTCGCTCGACGAGTACCTGGCCGTCCTCCACCAGTGGACGGAGAAGATCCAGTCGTCGCCCTCGGCGATGGAGCGCAGCGTCCACGAGATCATCGGCAAGGAGTACCGCTCCTCGCGCGTGAACCTGATCGAGCTGCGCTTCAACCCGATGAAGCGGAACCAGGGGGGCGAGAGGGACCTCGACCACATCATCCACGCCGCGCTGCGCGGGATGGACCGGGGCGTGCTAGAGTACGGCGTCCAGGCCGGGCTGATCTTCTGCCTGGCCCGCGAGTTCGATCCCCACCTGAACGAGATCATCGTGGAGAAGGCCATCCGCTACCAGAAGCGGGGCGTGGTGGGGATCGACCTGGCCGGCACGGAGCGGAACGCGCTCGAGCTCGACCCGGCCGTGGTCGGGAAGTACCGCGATCTCTTCGCCCACGCCCGCAAGGCCGGCCTCAGGACCACCGTGCACACCGGGGAGACCGCGGGCACCGGCGCGGAGGGAGTCCGCGCGGTGGTGGAGCAGCTCGAGCCCGACCGGATCGGGCACGGCATCCGTGCCGCGCAAGACGAGAAGGTGATGGCGCTCCTCCGGGAGCGGGGCGTGACGCTGGAGGTCTGCCCCACGTCCAACCTCGCCACCCGCGCCGTCTCGGGAACTGCCGAGATGCGCGAGGTGCTCCAGAGGCTCTGGCGCGCCGGCGTGCGCTTCACCATCAACACCGACGGTCCCTACCTGCTCGACACCGACATGCGGCGCGAGGTGGAGATGCTGCGCAAGGACGGCGTGCTCGCCGAGGAGCAGATCGACCAGGCGTTCCGCTGGGCGCGCGAGGCGACCTTCATCGAGTCGGCGCGGCCGGGCGGATAGCGCCCGCCGCGGTCAGCTCGAGACCAGCACCGCCGCGACCGTCCCGGGCGGCGGCTCCTCGCCGGCCCGGACCGGGGCGAGCTCCGCCGCGCGGTTCCGGGCCATTGCGAGCAGGAGCTCACCGGGAGCCCCCGCGCCGGAGAGGCGGGGGTCGTCGAGGGTCTCGAGCGCGCGGGCCGTCGCCGGAAGGTCGGCGCGGGAGAGCGGCGCCGGGGAGAAGGGCCGCCCGAGCCGCTCGTTGGCGATCGCGGTGAGGTAGAGGGTGGCGAGCGTCGGGGGGTCCGGTTCGCCCGGCGGCGTGAGCTCCAGCCGGCGGCCGAGCGCGAGCAGCGCCTCGGCGTCGGAGAGGACCGCAGCGGTGCGCCGGACCTCGTCGGCGGAGCCGAAGGGACGTTCCACGAAGGCTGCCACCGCCACCGATCCCCACCCGTCCCGTGGACGGTCGACCCCGGGAAAGAAGCGAGGCCGGCGCCGCTGGACCGCCGCGAAGGCCTCGCCGACGGGGGCGTCGAGCGCGGGCACGGGGCCGGCTGCGGCCGCCTCCTTGCGGATGCGCTCCGCCCTCCAGCGCAGCTCGAGGAGCTGGCCGAACCCGCTCTGGAATACCGTCTTGAGCGGCGTGGCCGCGAGCGCCCGTGCCGCCGCGTCGACGTCGCCGCCGGAGAGGGATTCGAGCCCCAGCTCGAGCAGGGTCCGGGCCGACTCGACCGCGCTCCGGACCGCCTCGGGGTCGGAGGGGTCCACCCGGTCGGCGACGATGGCGGCGTTGGCCGCGGCGAGCGCCTCGCTCTCGAACCGCTCGACCGCCTCCGGGGGGAGCCGGGCCGCGGCCCGGTCGAGGAGGGTCTCGCGACGGAAGGAGGCGAGCCAGAACCCGGGGGGGCGGTCGGGAAGGCCTGCGGGGGCGTCGCCCCGCACGGCGGGGCGGGCGAACCAGGAGAGCGCTTCCTCGAAGCTGGGATACCCGAGGTCGGCGAGCCGCCCGTCGCGCCAGCGGAGCGCGCTCTCCTCGAGGTCGCTCTCGATCTCCCAGCGGACCGCGGAGAGGATCCGCCCGGCCATGAAGGGATCGCGCTCGTAGAGGTCGTCGACGAGCCGGCGGATGGCGACGTAGTCCGCTCCGTCGGGGACGAACTCGACGATGAAGCGCCCCTCCGCGGTGCGCAGGAAGCGTTCGCTCTCGAAGTCCGGGTCCTCGTCCTCCTCGAGGTCGTGGATCCGGAGCGCGGAGCGGAGGAGCAGGCTGACGAGCTCCGGGTCGAGGGCGGCGAGCTTCTCGCGCCAGGCGTCGAGGTCGGCATCGCGGTCGGCCCCCGACGGCGCGCCGCTGGCGGCGCGAAGCCACGGGACGAGCCGCATGGGGTCCACCTCGGCTCCCCGCCAGGCGTCGAGGTCGACGAAGGTGCGGAACTGCTCGGGCGAGGCGAGCTGGACCACGTCCGAGGCGTCGGCGAGGCCGGCGTCCTGGATGGCGTGGTAGATCTCGTCGGCGGGAAGCGCCCGGACGACGGCGCGCGGGTCGGGCTGATCGAGCAGCAGGTCGAGGCGCCTGCGTCCACCCAGCTGGGCGAGCGCACGGCGCAACTCGAGCATGCTCCCCACCTCGGGAGTCCCTTCGCCCTTCGAATCCGGAATCAGGCCCGTGCCGCGACCCGGGTGCCGTGGTGCGGCGCCTTCACGATGCGCCCGGCCTTGAGGCAACGGGTGCAGATGCGGACGTGGCGGACGGTTCCGTCCACCGTGGCCCGCACGGAGCGGAGGTTCGGGAGCGAGCGGGTCTTGGTCTTGTTGTTCGCGTGGGAGACGTTGTTGCCGACGAGCGGCCCCTTCCCACAGATGTCGCAGCGACGTGCCATTGGCTTTTTTTCCTAGAAAAGAGGGCGGGTTAATACGCGGGACGGGGCCCCGCGTCAAGCTACTTCGGCCGGTTCTTCGCTCCGAGGTGCCGCTCGACCGCTGCCGCGGCCTGCCAGGCTGCATGGAACTGCCCCTCGGTGCCCAGGCCGGGGACCACCTCGCGCCCCGCCAGGAACAGGTCCCCGATCGGGGTGGTCGTCGGGAGCCCGCCGACACCCAGCGTTCGATCGGGCCGGGCGGCGAGGAGGGGATGGAACGCGCGGGCTCCGGGCCGGTCTCCCGGATCGGACGCGTGGACGGTGGCCCGGTCGAGGAAGGGGAGGAACCCGGCCACCGTCCGGTGAAGCCGGGAAGTGGCCTCCGGATCGGCGTCGCCGGCTCCCCGCGCCGGGGTCGCGGCGAGCAGGAGCTTCTCGCCGGGGCTGGACTCGTGACCCTTCGGGCCGGAGCGAAGGGCGGGGAGCACCTGCAGGAGAACCGGGACCCCGTCGTCGGGGACCGCGAGCGCCAGGTCGCCCAGGGGGGCGGGCAAGGCGTCGCCCCGCACGACCCAGGCCAGGGACCGGAGCCGGCCCACCGGGGCCGCCGGCTCGAGCCACTTCCGGAGCCGCTCCGGGTCGCCGACGAGCGTTCCCAGGGCGGTCACGTCCCCGGCGAAGACGAAGGCCCGGGCCGCGTAGCGGGACTCGCCGCCCTTCACCTTCAGTGTGGTCCTTCCCGCCCTCCAGCTCGAGGCCCGAGACCGGCGCCGGCT
>DAIEMM010000379.1 GCA_027349605.1 Anaeromyxobacteraceae bacterium | reverse complement strand
ACGCCGGGCACGCGCCGGAGACGTTTGTGAACTCCAGGACCAAGGCGGTCCATCCGATTGTCGTTCCCGACACGCTGCAAATGGCAGGCGCGTACGAAAAGGCGAGGGAGCCCACCGGCGTAAAGCCCCGACCCCCAAGTTGCCCGGAAGGGGACGGCTCGCTCCCGCCGCTCACCGTCACCGTGACCGGCCTCGTTACACTCCCCGCCGAGTTCGTCGCGGTCAGGGAATAGGTCGTCGTCGCGGCCGGACTGACGGCGACGCTCGTCCCGCCAACGAGCCCTACTCCGTTATCGATCGACAGCGACGTCGCACCAGTGACGTTCCAGGACAACGTTGAGGTTCCACCAGAAGTGATAGCGGCAGGCGTTGCCGTGAAGGAAGAGATCACCGGGACCGATGCCGGATTCGCGGTAACGGTGACGAATGCCATGACACTCCCCACCGAGTTCGTCGCTGTCAGGGCGTAAATCGTCGTCGCGGCCGGACTGACGGAAACGCTAGTCCCGCCCACGGGCCCTACTCCGTTATCGATCGACAGCGACGTCGCACCAGTGACGTTCCAGGATAACGTCGAGGTTCCACCAGAAGTGATGGCGGCAGGCGTTGCCGTGAAGGAAGAGATCACCGGGACCGATGCCGGATTCACGGTAACGGTGACGGTGGCGGACGCCGTGACGCTTCCCAGGGGGTTCGACGCGGTCAGCGTGTAGGTCGTGGTCACGAGCGGGTTGACGCTGGCGCTCGTCCCGGACACCACACCGATTCCCTGGTCGATCGAGATCGATACGTTGTCTCCGGACACGGTCCACGCCAGGGTCGTGGCCGCGCCCGCCACGACGGTGGGGGGAGTAGCGGTGAAGGAAAGGATCCGAGGAGAATTGTCGCCGAGGACGGTGACGGAGGCCGAACCTGATCGTCCTTCGATGGTTGCCGTGATGGTGGCGACGCCAACCCCTCGAGCAAGCACCCACCCATCTGCTTGAACATCCGCCACGTTGCGATTGGACGACTGCCAGGTCACTGCTCGGTTGGCGAGAACCGCCCCGCTGTAGTCCTTCGCTACGGCAGACGCCATCGTCCTGCCACCTGCCAGCGAAATGCTGCTCTGAGCCAGCGCCACCTCGACCGAATCGACGGGGAGCCCCGGCGCGGATGGAGGTCCGCTCGACGTGCTGGTACTGCCTCCGCATCCCACGCACAGCGAGAGTGCACCGAACAGCGCGAGTCTCCTTGGCAAGGGGTCCTCCAAGCGGGGATCCAGGCACTCTAGTCGTTCCCCTTGTGGCCACCAATCGCCAGTTCATGGCATATGCCTCTTCTCGGGGTGAATCCCTACCCAGTCCCCAGGTCACCATCGACCTCTTGCGGACATGCCGGGACCGGTCCGATGGCGCTGATGTCGACCCATGTAGTCGAGCTTCCTGGCAAGCTGATGCGAGACCTTCTGAGTGGGATTGTGCCTCCCCCTGCGGCACGTGGTCGCGATGGCCGTGCCATCAGACGCCGTCGACTAAGCCCGCGACGTGTTTCTCGATGAAGGTGCCATTCGGCCACTCGGTCACGCGGGCGTTGCACCTCACCCGCGGACGCCGGCCGACCAGAGCGCGAGCCTCAGGACGAGCTCGGGCTTCGTGTCGTGCTTCCGGGTGCTCGACGTGACGCGGCACCGAACATCCGCAGCCATCATCCTTCGTCGCGCCGTTCCCTTGTGATTGGCTTCCGGAATTTCCGCGACATGGTGCCTCTCAACCTCGACGACCGCTCTTAGGTTTTGGCTTCCGCTTCTGTTCGATCGCCCTTTTCCCCGCCCGCCATTCTCATCCGCTCGACCACGATTTTCCCCTACCCCCTGATCCGTCCTTCCCCTCCCCGTCTCTGCCCTGGTCCATGGACTTCCCGCACTCAACTCACCCCGGCCCCGCCACCCGCCACGTTCTCTTTTCCTTGGGTGACAGCTCCCCGACCCCTCCCCCTGGTGTCGTCATGACCGAGCGGTACGCCCACCTGCGACCCGACCTCTTCAGCGCCCGCGACCTCGCCACCATCGACCTGGACCTGGGCGCCACGGACCCCGATCCGGACCCTTCCGGGCCGGAGAATGGCCACGAAACAGCCAGTGAGGGCCGGTCACCTAGGCGCATCCAGTTGAAACTACGTAGAAAATGCCGGAGCCGCCCTGTAAGCCGGGTCCTGTCCCGCCGGAAAACCGGCGGTGACGAACATTCCTCTCGGACGCGCGTTGCCGCGCGCCTCTAGCGAGCCGTACCCGGAGGCTGGGGCGAGCCGCCCGACACCCCGTCTTGCGACGGAGACGCCTCCCTATTTGCTCTTGCACCGGGTGGGGTTTGCCTTGCCGCCCTGGTTACCCAGGACGCGGTGCGCTCTTACCGCACCGTTTCACCCTTGCCACGCACGCCTCGCGGCGCCGTTCGGCGGTCTGTTCTCTGTGGCACTTTCCCGCGGGTCACCCCGGCCGGTCGTTGACCGGCACCCTGCCCTGTGGTGCCCGGACTTTCCTCGGCGGACACGAGTTCCGACGCGTTCGTCCGGACGGCTCCGGCGAGGGGGATCTAACACGCGGGGATGGGGGCGGCAAACGCCCCGCCCCGTCAGTGCGCGACGAAGGACTCCAGCGAGACCGCGGTCCCGGGAAAGGCGGCGAGGAGCTGGCGGTCGCTGGTGACGAGTCGCACGCCGAGCTGCCTGGCGAGCGCCACGAACTCGCAGTCGTACGCGGTACACCCGGAGCGCCCGGCCAGCTCGAGCACGTCGCGTGAAGGGACCGTGTACTCCCGTCCCCGGACGTAGTCCTCGGCCTCGACCGCGGTGGTGACCGCCCGATCCAGCGTGAGAGCACCGCGCCGAACCCACCCGGAGAGCACGTTGCGGAACTCGGATCGGAGGAGAAGCGGCGCCGCCCACCTCGGGTCGAGCGCCAGGACCTGCTCGGCAACGGCCTGCTGGCCACCGGGCAGGAGCAGGTACGCGAGCACGTTCGTGTCGACGACGATCACGGGCGCCCCTGGCGCTTCAGGCGGTCGATCTCCCCCTTCGTGATGCGGGCATCGGTCGTGGCGGCGATGCTGGCCCGCACCCGACGAGCCTTCTCGATGAGCGCCTCGACGTCGATGCGCTCGACCTGGAACGACCGCTCGAGGCACTCGATGACCTCGCGATTCAAGCTTCGCCCGTTCTGCTCGGCGCGCGCCTTGAGCTTCCGGTGCAGGTCGGCGGGGAGGCCCTTGAGGGTCAGCGTGGCCATGTCCGGTTCCATATCGAACCCGGAATGGATGCACAACCCACGCCGGGCGCGCGTCCCAAAATCCCACTCCGACTGGCGAATCATGGTCCGCGGCGCGGACCTTCCGTCCCTACAGCCGCAGGTCGATGGCCCGGTTCGACATCTCGTCGGCGGCGGTGTTCTCCTCGCGCGGGATGTGCCGGATCTCGATCTCGTCGAAGCCCTTGATGAGCGCCTGGGCCTCGTCGTGGAGCGGGCGGAGGTGGTCGGCCTTCACCTGGTACTCGCCGGAGAGCTGCTTCACGAGGAGCTCGCTGTCGGCCAGCACGTCCAGCTCGCGCAGCCCCATGGCCTTGGCCCGCTTGAGCCCCAGGATGAGGCCGGTGTACTCGGCCACGTTGTTGGTGGTCTCCCCCAGGTACTTTCCCACCTTGGCGACCACGTGCCCCTCGGGGCTGATGATCACCGCGCCGGCGCCGGCCGGGCCCGGGTTCCCCCGTGCCGCACCGTCGGTGAAGAGTCGCGTGCGCACCGGCCGGGCCTCGACGGCCCGCTCGGCCTCGCGCTCGGCGGCGGCGACCTCGGCGCGCTCCTTCTTCTTGCGGTCGCGCACCACCTTCGACTCGTTCATGGCCGCGTCGAGCTCCTCGGCCGACTCGCGCGCGGCGCGCTCGACCTCGGTGACCTTGCGGACCTTCAGGCCCCCCTTCACGGCGGCGGCTGTGGCCCCGGCGGCGGCCTCCTCGGCCTGCTCGATGCGGTCGGCGGCGGCGTTGATGAGCTTGCCGAGGACGTCGCGGTCGTAGCCCTTGTAGCGGGCCAGGGAGCGCGGGAGGTCCTCGTTGGCGGCGATGAAGCGGAGGAGCTCGGCCAGGACGGGCTTCGCCACGGCGCGTCTCAGGCGGCCGGCGGCGTGGCCGGGCTCACCGCCTCCGGGACGTAGATGATGCGGTTGCAGTTGGGGCAATTCTCGATGGAGTTGGCCCGGACCAGGATGATGGCCATCTGCGGGGGAATCTGCCGGTTGCAGCCTCGGCAGGTGCCGCCCGTGACCTGCGTGACGGCGATGCCGCCCCGCCGCTTCCGGATGTTCTCGTAGCGCTGCAGGATGGCCGGCTCGACACGGGTGGCCAGCTCGGCGCGGCGGGCGTTCAGCGCCACGGCTCGCCGGGCGAACTCGGCCTCGCGAAGCACCAGGCCCTCCAGCTCCTCCTGGGCCCCGGACTCCTTCTCGTCGAGCCTCTCCTGGAGCGCCTCGATGGAGCGGGCGACCTCCTCGGCCTGGACGGTGAGGAGCTTGGTCTGCTCGCCCACCGACTCGTTGGTCTTCCGGGCGATGTCGATCTCCCGGGAGAGCGCGGCGTACTCGCGGGGGGTGCGGATCTCGGCGAGGCGCCCCTCCCACTTCTTCACCTTGTCGCGCTCCGCTGCGACGGTCTGCTCCTGGCTGCGCTTCTCGCGCTCGATCCCGGCCAGGCGGTCCTGCTCGGCCTCCCAGGCCTTGCGGGCCACGGCCACGTCGGCCTCGATCTCGGACCGGCGGCGGGGCACCGCCTCGGCCTCGGCCTTCACCTCGGCCAGCTCGATGTCGACCTGCTGCAACTCCTCCAGCGCCTTCAGCTTCTCACGCAGCGACAAGGACGTCTCCTTGGGTGGTTGGGCCCACCAGGGCTCGAACCTGGATCGAACCGGTTATGAGCCGGCCGCTCTACCATTGAGCTATGGGCCCCCGGACCGCCTGGCCCCTTCCTTAGCACGGTCGAGGGTCCGGGGGCGTTCACCTAGTTCTCCACGAAGCTCTTGAGCCGCTTCGACCGGCTCGGATGGCGCAGCTTGCGCAGCGCCTTGGCCTCGATCTGCCGGATGCGCTCGCGGGTGACCTCGAAGTCCTGCCCCACCTCCTCGAGCGTGTGGTCGGACTTCTCGCCGATCCCGAAGCGCATGCGCAGCACCTTCTCCTCGCGCGGCGTGAGCGTGGCCAGCACCTTCCGCGTCTGCTCGGCCAGGTTCATGTTGATGACCGCGTCGGACGGGGAGACGATGGCCTTGTCCTCGATGAAGTCCCCGAGGTGGCTGTCCTCCTCCTCGCCGATGGGGGTCTCGAGCGAGATGGGCTCCTTGGCGATCTTGAGGACCTTGCGGACCTTGTCGAGCGGGAGCTCCATCTTCTCGGCGATCTCCTCCGGGGTGGGCTCGCGGCCCAGTTCCTGCACCAGGTAGCGCGAGGTGCGGATGAGCTTGTTGATGGTCTCGATCATGTGCACCGGGATGCGGATGGTGCGGGCCTGGTCGGCGATGGCGCGGGTGATGGCCTGCCGGATCCACCAGGTCGCGTAGGTCGAGAACTTGTAGCCGCGCTTGTACTCGAACTTGTCCACGGCCTTCATGAGGCCGATGTTCCCCTCCTGGATCAGGTCGAGGAACTGCAGTCCACGGTTGGTGTACTTCTTGGCGATCGACACCACCAGGCGCAGGTTGGCCTCGACCAGCTCGGTCTTGGCCCGCTCGGCGGCGTGCTCCCCCTCGGCCAGCGCCCGGTAGGTCCGGCGCAGGTCGTCCACCGGGAGCATGGCCTCCTCCTCGACACGCTGTATCTTGCGCCGGGCGGCGCGGATGACCCGGTCGAGCTCGTCGATCCCCTCGGTGGTCAGCCCGAGCTTGCGGGCCGCCCTCTTGCGGGCGGCGTCGTCGGTGCGGGCCTCGGCGATGAAGCGCTTGATGTCCCGCAGCGGCATCCGGTGGTGCCGCTCCAGCTCGAAGAACTCGCGCTCCGACTCCTCGACCCGCTTGATGAGTCCCTTGAGACGCAGGACGATCCGGTCGATGGTCTTCTTGTTGAGCCCGATGTCCTCCAGGCTCTCCACCATCTGCCCCTCGAGCGCCTTGATCTCCTCGCGGATCTCGCGGCGCTTGGCGTCGGAGAGCTTCCTTTGCTCCAGGATCTCCCGCTGGCGGGCCACGTCCCGCTCGAGCTTGGCGATGCGCTCGATGTGCTTCAGGACCTGCTCGACCTTCTTCTCCTCCTCCTTGGGCAGGGCCGGCACGGCGGGCTCGCCCTCGGCTCCCTCGACGGCGGCCTCCTCGGCCTCCTCGACCTCGGCCTCCTCCTCGACCTCGACCTCGGCGCCCTCCGCGGGGACGGGTTCCTCCCCGGCGTCCTTGATGATCTCGCGGACCCGGATCTTGCCCTTCTTGAGCCGCTCGCCCAGGTCCTGGATCTCCCGGATGGCGAGCTGCGAGGCCAGCACCGAGGTCAGGACCGACTTCTCGCCCTCCTCGATGCGCTTCGCGATCTCGACCTCCCCCTCGCGGGTGAGGAGGGAGACCGACCCCATCTTGCGGAGGTACATCCGCACCGGGTCGTTGGACTTGCCGTAGCCGGCGTCCTCCTCCTCCTTCTCCTCGGCGTCGGCCGCCTTGGCCTCGGGCTCGGGCGGCTTGTCCGGGAGCTTCATCTTCTTGGCGTCGTCGACCACCTCGATGTCGTGCTCGCCGAACATCGACATGACGTCGTCGATCTGGTCGGAGGAGACGATGTCGGACGGGAGCGCGTCGTTGACCTCCTCGTAGGTGAGGAAGCCCTTCTCGCGGCCGCGCTCCATGAGCGCCTTCACCTCGGTGCGCTCGGTGACGTCGAGGTCGTCGGCGGTGTCGTCGTCCGCCTCGGCGGTCTCGGCCTCCTCCTCGCCCTCGGCCGTCTCCGGCTCCTCCTCCTCGCCGAGCGCCTCGCGCTCCTCGTCGGTGAGGCCGCGCAGGCGGGCCTTCTCCTGGCGCGAGAGCTTGCGGCCGGAGCCCTTCTTCTCGGGCTTCCCCTCGGCGGGCCGGGCACCCTTGGCCGGCTTCTCGGGCCGGACCGGGGCCTTCGCCACGGCCTTCGCCACGACGGCCTTCGGTGGGGGCGCCTTGGCCGGGACCTTGCGCTTGGCCGGGGGGGCCGCCTTCTTCGGAGGCGGGGCCTTCTTCTCCGGCTTCGCCGCCCGGGACTTGGGCTTGGGGTCCTTCCGGGCCTGCTTCTTCGAGTTCGGCTTCTTCGTCATCTCGGGGGGGCTCCTCCGGTTTCCCGGGCGGGAGTGGGGATCTCTAACGCGGCGGGTCGCGCCCATCTCGCTGTTTCGTCTCATGGCCGGCGAAGCTCCTCGCGGCGCTTTTCCAGGTCCTGGCGGCGACGCTGCAGGGTGAGCTGCTCCCGGGTCAGGTCCTCCGCGGGAGGGGACCCCCCCCTGGCCACCAGGGCCAGGAGGCGGGACTGCTCGCGCCGGATGGCCTCCAGCTTCGCCTCCACGATGGCTCGGCGAAGCTCGCGCTCGGCGATCTCGGCGCGGGGCGCGGCCGGACCGGAGAGGGCCCGCACCCGCTCCACGGCGCGGGCGTCGGCCACCGGCCCGAGCCGGACGAGCAGGTCGTCGAGGGGGATGGGGTCGCGGCAGAGCTCGCGCACCAGGTCGGCCAGCGGCCCCTCCGGGAAGAGGCGGGCCAGATCTTCCTCGGCGGCCACGGCGCCCAGTCCGGGGTGGCCGGCCAGCAGTCCCAGCGCGTCGACGGCTGGCCCGGGCAGGAGCACGCTGGCCCGCGGCCCGGGGGCGGCGGGGCGGGGGCGCCGCTTGGCCCCCGGCGCCTGGGTCCGGGGGCGGCCCTGGATCTCCTCGCGGAGGGCCTGGAGGTCGAGCTCGATGCGCCTGGCGATGCGCTCCTCGAACGTGGTGCGGGAGAGCCCCTCGGGCGCGAGGCGGACCAGCGGCGCGAGCTCCCGGACCGCGGCCAGCTTGGCCTCCACCGGGGCGTCCGGCGCTCCACCGGGGCAGTGGCGCTCCACCGCCCGGGCGATGAGGAAGTCGGTGAGGGGGATGGCCGCCGCGGTCAGCGCGTCCACCCCCGCCTTGCCGTGGGCCCGGGCGAAGTCGTCGGGGTCCACCTTGCCGCCCCCGGACGGAAGCACGGCGACCTTTCCCGTCACGTTGGAGGGCAGGAGCACCTGGGCGGCCTTGGCGGGCGCGGCCAGCCCGGCCACGTCCCCGTCGAAGAGGATCACGACCTCCCGGCAGTCGCAGCGCTCGAGCAGCTCCAGGTGCTCGGGCGTCAGCGCCGTCCCGCAGACGGCGACCGCGTTCTTCACGCCGGCCTGGTGAAGCCCGATCACGTCGAAGTACCCCTCGACGAGCACGGCCGAGCGGGTCTTGCGGATCGCCTCGCGAGCCAGGTCCAGGCCGTAGAGCACGCGGCTCTTCTTGTAGAGCACGGTCTCCGGCGTGTTGATGTACTTGGCCCCCTTCTCGTCGCCCATGGCGCGGGCGCCGAAGCCGATGACCGTCCCGTCGATGGCCACGACGGGGAACATGAGCCGGCCCCGGAAGCGGTCGTAACCGCCCCGGTCGCTCTCGACGCGCAGGCCTGCCCGCTCGATGGAGGCCAGCGAGATCTCCTTCGGGGCCAGGCGCGGCGGCAGGTCGTTCCACTCCGCGGCAGCCAGTCCCAGGC
>DAIEMM010000352.1 GCA_027349605.1 Anaeromyxobacteraceae bacterium | reverse complement strand
GACGTGGGCGTAGTGCCGGTTCTTGGTCTGGTACTCGACGTGGGCGGTCGCGATGGTGATTCCGCGAGCCTTCTCCTCCGGCGCCTTGTCGATCTGGTCGTACGCCATGAAGGCAGCCATGCCCTGCTGGGCGGCGACCTTGGTGATGGCCGCGGTCAGCGTGGTCTTGCCGTGGTCCACGTGGCCGATCGTGCCGACGTTCACGTGGGGCTTGCTGCGATCGAACTTTTCCTTGGCCATGTGCTCTCCTCCGTGGTTGCGCGCCGGACTACTTGGTTGGGGCGGCAGCTCCCTTGCTCTTCGTGATGATGGTCTCTGCGATGCTGTTCGGAACCTGGGCGTAATGCCCGAACTGCATGGTGTAGGTCGCGCGCCCCTGGGTCTTGGAGCGGAGGTCCGTGGCGTAGCCGAACATCTGGGCCAGCGGGACCTGGGCGGTGATCGCCTGGACCCCGGACCGCGGGGTCATACCCTGGATCTTGCCGCGACGCGAGTTGAGATCGCCGATGACGTCGCCCATGAAGCTGTCGGGCGTCACCACCTCGACGTCCATGATGGGCTCGAGCAGCACCGGGGTGGCCTTGGCCGCACCGTCCTTGAAGCCCATCGACCCGGCGATCTTGAACGCCATCTCGGACGAGTCGACGTCGTGGTACGAGCCGTCGAAGACCTCGACCTTGAGGTCGACCATGGGGAACCCGGCCAGGATGCCGCCGGTCATGGCCTCCTCGATGCCCTTGCGGATGGGCTCGACGAACTCCTTGGGGATGGAGCCGCCCACCGTCTCGTTCTCGAAGGTGAAGCCCTTGCCGGGCTCCTGCGGGATGAGCCGCAGCCAGCAGTGGCCGTACTGGCCGCGTCCGCCGGTCTGCCGGATGTAGCGGCCTTCCGACTCGACCTGCTTGGTGATGGTCTCGCGGTAGGCCACCTGGGGCTTGCCGACGTTGGCCTCGACCTTGAACTCGCGGAGCATGCGGTCCACCAGGATCTCCAGGTGGAGCTCCCCCATGCCGCGCATGATGGTCTGCCCGGTCTCCTCGTCGGTGTGGACCCGGAAGCTGGGGTCCTCCATCTGGAGACGCTGCAGCGCGATGCCCATCTTGTCCGAGTCGGCCTTGGTCTTGGGCTCGACGGCCACCGAGATCACCGGCTCGGGGAACTCCATCTTCTCCAGGATGACCGGCTTGTCCTCGTCGCAGAGGGTGTCGCCGGTGGTGGAGGAGCGCAGGCCCACCGCGGCGGCGATGTCGCCGTCGAGGACCTCCTTGATCTCCTCACGCTTGTTGGCGTGCATCTGGAGGAGGCGGCCCACCCGCTCCTTGCGGTCGCGGGAGGCGTTGTAGACGTAGGAGCCGCTCTCCAGCTTCCCGGAGTAGACGCGGAAGAAGGTGAGGTTGCCCACGAACGGGTCGTTCATGAGCTTGAAGGCGAGAGCGCTGAACGGCTCGCTGTCGGAGGTGTTGCGGACCACGTCGACGCCCTTCGGGTTGATGCCGTGGACGGGCGGCTTGTCGACCGGGCTGGGCAGGTAGTCGACGACGGCGTCGAGGAACTGCTGCACGCCCTTGTTCTTGAAGGCCGTCCCGCAGATGACCGGGAAGAACTTCATGTCGATGGTGCCCTTGCGGAGGCCCCGCTTCACCTCTTCGTTGGTGAGGGGGTGGCCGTCGAGGTACTTGGCCATCAGGTCGTCGTCCGCCTCGGCGACGGCCTCCTCGATGGCCTGCCGGTACTCCTTGGCCTGGTCGGCCAGCTCCGCCGGGATCTCGATCTCCTGGTAGCCGGCGCCCATGGTCTCGTCGTCGAAGGTGATTCCCTTCATCTTGACCAGGTCGACCATGCCGCGGAACTTGTCCTCGGCCCCGATGGGCAGGTGGAGCGCGACCGGACGGGCGCCCAGCTTCTCCCTGATCGACTCGACCGAGGCGAAGAAGTCCGCACCCACGCGGTCCATCTTGTTGATGAAGCAGGCGCGGGGGCCCTTGTACTTGTCGGCCTGCCGCCAGACCGTCTCGGACTGGGGCTCGACGCCGCTCACGGCGTCGAAGACGGCCACGGCCCCGTCGAGGACGCGGAGCGAACGTTCCACCTCGATGGTGAAGTCCACGTGACCCGGGGTGTCGATGATGTTGATGCGGTGCTCGCGCCAGAAGCAGGTGGTGGCGGCGCTGGTGATGGTGATGCCGCGCTCGCGCTCCTGCTCCATCCAGTCCATGACGGCCGTGCCCTCATGGACCTCGCCAATCTTGTGGGTGACCCCGGTGTAGAAGAGGATCCGCTCGGTCGTGGTCGTCTTGCCGGCATCGATGTGCGCCATGATGCCGATGTTCCGGTAGCGCTCGATTGGGGTAACGCGGGCCATTGTCTCTATCCTTCGAACCGTTCGAACCGTTTGGTGCGCAAAACCGTACGTCGCCGTGCGACGTGTCCACCTGACCGAGCTGTCAAAGAGCTCCCGGGTCCCTCGGACCCAGCCGACCGAGTCGGCCTCTTCGATCCTCGATTCTCCTCCCGACCTACCAGCGGTAGTGCGCGAACGCCTTGTTCGCTTCCGCCATCTTGTGCGTGTCCTCGCGCTTCTTCACCGCGTTCCCGCGGTTGTTGGCGGCGTCGAGGATCTCGCCGGCCAGCTTCTCGACCATCGTCTTCTCGCCGCGCGCCGAGGAATACTCGATGAGCCAGCGCATGGCCAGGGCCGTGCGGCGGTCCTGGCGGACCTCCACCGGGACCTGGTACGTCGCGCCGCCCACGCGGCGGGACTTCACCTCGACGACCGGCTTCACGTTGTCGAGGGCCTTCTTGAAGACCTTGAGGGGGTCGTCCTTGAGGCGATTCTCGACCACGGCGAACGCGCCGTAGATGATCTTCTCGCCGGTGGACTTCTTGCCCTGGCGCATGAGGTTGTTGATGAACTTGGCCACGGTCCGGTCCTAGAACTTGGGATCGGGCAGGATCTTTCGCTTCTCGACCACGCGACGACGGGGCATCGGATCCTCGACCTAGCTCGGGCGCTTGGCGCCGTACTTCGAGCGGCTCTGCTTGCGGCCCTGGACGCCGACGGCGTCGAGGGTCCCGCGGATGATGTGGTAGCGGACGCCGGGGAGGTCCTTCACGCGGCCCCCGCGGATGAGCACGACCGAGTGCTCCTGGAGATTGTGCCCGACGCCGGGGATGTAGCTCGTGACCTCGAAGCCGTTGGTGAGGCGGACGCGCGCCACCTTGCGAAGGGCCGAGTTCGGCTTCTTCGGGGTGGTGGTGTACACGCGCGTGGCCACGCCGCGCTTCTGGGGAGACTCCACGAGCGCGGGAGCCTTCCTCTTGGTCTTGAGCTTCTCGCGGCCCTTGCGGACCAGCTGGCTGATCGTCGGCATTCGATCCGGTTCTTTCCTGAAGCGCACCGGGCGAACCCGGTGCACCTGCGACGGCTTGCATCGTCAAAAAGGGCGCGAATTATACGGTTCAGCCTCGTCGAGTCAAGGCCTTCTGCTTGTCTTCGGAACCCTTTTTCGTGTCACGGTCCCTCCGCGAGGCGGTGAACCACCCGCCGGAGGCTTCGATGACACGGTGCATCGCCGAAGTGGCGGGCAACCTACTCGCGTCGGCCTCCGATGTAAAGCCCCACCCGTCCGTGCCCTTCGGGGGGGCTCCGAGGAGCTTCCCGGCGTGGATGCGGAACTCGAGGCGGCGGTGGGTCAGCACCCGGGTCAGGGAGGCGATCTCCCTCCCGACCGAGAGGCGCAGCCCCAGGCCGGCCTCGGCCCGGCGGCGCAGGTACCCGGCTGGGTCCTCCCCCTCGGGGACGACGAGCCCGGGCAATCCCCACATCCCCGGGAAGAGCCCTCCCGCGGGCGCCCGGCGCAGGAGCAGGCGCCCTCCCCGCTCCACCCGCACCACCGCAATCACCATCCGTACGGGCTTCCGCCGGGGGACGCGGGCGGGGAACGCCTCGACCCGCCCCTCCTCGCGCGCGGCGCACCCGGGGGCCACCGGACACCGCGCGCACTGCGGGCGGCGCGGGCGGCATGCACCCGCCCCCAGCTCCATCAGCGCCTGGTTCAGGTCGCCGGGGCGGACCGGATCGACCAGCGCGGCCGCCAGGGCCGCCAGGCGTGCCTTCACTTTGGGTGACCGTGGGTCCCCGGGCACCAGGAAGAGGCGCGAAAGCACCCGGGCCACGTTCCCGTCCACGGCCGGGGCCGGGATGGCGAACGCGATGCTGGCCACTGCACCCGCGGTGTAAGGGCCGAGTCCCGGGAGCGCGCGCAGCCCGGCCAGGGACGCGGGGAGCCCCCCGTGACGCCCGAGCGCGGCACGCGCCGCGGCCAGCAGGTTCCGGCACCGGGCGTAGTACCCGAGCCCGCTCCATGCGGCGAGCACCTCGGCGTCGTCGGCCCGCGCCAGCGAGTCCAGGGTGGGCCAGCGCGCCAGGAAGCGCCGGTAGTGGGGAACCACCGCCTCCACCCGCGTCTGCTGCAGCATCACCTCCGCCAGCCAGACCCGGTACGGATCGGCGGCACGCTGCGGAAATCGCCAGGGGAGATCCCGGTGGCCGGCGTCCCACCAGGCGAGCAGGCGCCTGCGCAGGGCGCGGCGCCGGGCCGGGGACGGGAGGGAATCGCGCTCTGCCACTCGGGGAAGAAGCGGCGCCCGCGGCGTCCCGCCCTGCGGGCGAGGCGGCGCGGGCGCGCGGAAGGCGGCGGAGACGGACTACTTCAGCCGGCTCTCGACGGCCGCCCAGTCGACGTTCTTGAAGAAGGCCTCGACGTACTTGGCGCGCTCGAAGGCCTTGTAGTCGCGCATGAAGGCGTGCTCCCAGCCGTCCAGCACCAGGATGGGACGGAAGCCCACCGGCACCCCGTTCTCGTGGAGGGTCACGAAGTGGTTGGAGAGCCAGCCCGTGGACGGGTCCTGGAAGGTCATGGCCCAGCCGATCCCCGGCATGGTGGCGATGGCGCGGAAGTCGGCCAGCCAGGTGGACAGGCTCCCGAAGGACGCCTCCACGGCCTTGGCCAGCCGGGAGCCGGCCGGCGGCTCGGCCTGTGCACCCGCAGTGAGGTTCCCGAAGTAGTACTCGTGGTTGATGACGCCGTCGTACTCGAAGCCCAGCCGGCGGGTCAGCTCGGCGTAGACCGGGTCGGCGCCGGACGCCTTGCCCTCCTTGGCGAGGCCCTCGAGCTTCTCGGTGAGCGCGTTGGTGCGCTTCACGTAGCCCTCGTAGAGCTTGAGGTGCTCCTCGATCTGGTCGTTGGAGATTCCGGCGAGGCCGCGCACCTTCGAGAAGTCCTGGGGCTTGTAGAGCTTGAGGCTCATGTCGTTCGTCCTCCGCGGCACCGCGTGCCGCTCGTCTGGGAGTTTCCGGGCTTGTAATCCCCGCGTCCCCGGTCCGCTCGCCCTTGTGGTAGGGAAGCGCGTGGCCCGGTCGAGGCGAAAGGGAACCGACCCCGCGCGCGCGCCCCGGACGGGACGTTCGGTGCGCCTGTTGGGGGTCGCCCTGGCGGTCGTCGCCCTCGCCGCCCTGGGCTCCTTTCTCCTCTGGCGTTCCCTGCCCGACCCCGCGCAGTTCGCCACCCGGGCTCCCGCCTCCACGGCCCTCATGCAGCAGCGGCGCGCCGAGGCGGCCCGATCGGGGAAGGCCTACCGGGTGGACTACCGGCCGGTCTCGATCGACCGCATCTCGCCGCGCCTCGTGCGCGCCGTCGTCGCCTCCGAGGACGCCTCCTTCTTCGGCCACGCCGGCTTCGACTGGGACGAGATCCGGAACGCCGCCGAGCAGAACTGGAAGGCCGGGCGCACCGTCCGCGGCGCCTCGACCATCACCCAGCAGCTCGCCAAGAACCTCTGGCTGGGCACCGAGCGGAGCTACCTGCGCAAGGCGCGGGAGGCCTTGCTCGCAGTGAAGCCGGAGCGCTCCCTCCCCAAGCGGCGGATCCTCACCCTCTACCTGGACGTGGCCGAGTGGGGAAACGGCGTCTTCGGGGCCGAGGCTGCCGCCCGCCACTGGTTCGGGACGAGCGCGCGCGACCTCACGGCGGCCCAGGCCTGCGTGCTGGCGGCCATGCTGCCCGCCCCGCGCCGCGCGGCACTGGCTCCGGCCCCCCGCTGGCTGGCCCGCAAGGCGCGCCGGCTCCTCGGCCTGCTCGAGCGGAACGGGACGGTGCCCGCGGACGACGCGGCGGCGGCTCGCTCCGAGCTGGAGCGCCTCCTCTCGGCCCCGCCCACCCTCCCCTCCGACACGGACGAGGAGCCGCCCGAGGACGGGTGATCAGGGCATCTGCCGCCGGGCCCGGAACCACTCGAGGGTCCTCCGGAGCCCCTCGTCGAGCGGCACCT
>DAIEMM010000343.1 GCA_027349605.1 Anaeromyxobacteraceae bacterium | reverse complement strand
GGGTTAGATCCCCCTCTCCCTCCTCGACATGGAGGGGCCAGGCGGCGTCGCCGGATTGGCCCTGGAGCGGAACCGGCTCGAGGCGCGCCCCGACGGCAGCGTCGTCGCCCGCGGAACGGGGCAGGTCGACGTGCTCGACGTGGGAATGGTCCTGCCCGCCGTGGGCTTCGCCGCCGAGCGCATCCCGGGCGTGCCCTACGACGAGCAGGCGCGGATCATCGCCAACGTGGACGGCCGGGTCGTGGACCCTGCCACCCGGACCGTGGTCCCCAACGAGTACGCGGTGGGCTGGGCGCGGAGCGGACCGCAGGGGCTCATCGGCGAGCACAAGCGGGCGTCGGCGCAGGTGGTCTCGCACATGATCGCGGACGGCGCCGGGGCCGGGGCGCGCCCGCTGCCCCCTCGCGACGCCATCGACGGGCTGCTCCGGGAGCGCGGAGTCAAGCTGGTCTCCTTCCAGGACTGGAAGCAGCTCGACGACGTGGAGGTCGCCCGTGGCGCCCGGCGTGGCGCCCCGCGCGACAAGATCGTGGACGTCGATGCGATGCTCGCCATCCTGGCGCAGGGCCAGTAGGGGGGTCGGGCTCGACAAGCGAGGCCATCCGGGTTAGATCCCCCTCTCCCTCCTCGACATGGAGGGGCCAGGCGGCGTCCTGCCGCCAGCAAATCGAAAAGAGCAAAACGAAATGGCTACCGGTACCGTGAAGTGGTTCAACGACGCGAAGGGCTTCGGATTCATCACCCAGGACGGCGGCGGCGAGGATGTCTTCTGCCACCACACCGCCATCCAGGCCAACGGGTTCCGCACCCTGGCCGAGGGACAGAAGGTCGAGTTCGAAGTGACCAAGGGCCCCAAGGGCCTGCAGGCGGCGAACGTCCGCCCCGTCTGAGCCGCTTCCCAATCGGCTCCGGAGCCCGGCCCGAAAGGGCCGGGCTTCTTCTTTTTCCGGGGACCGGGTTACGATTCGCTCCAGGTACCTCGCGGGGGGGGACGGAACGAGGACGCGTGGGCTCCACCCGGGCTGAGCTCGACTCGCAATCGCGGCGCGAGCGCGTGGACGGCGCTCGCCTTCGCCTCCTGGAACGGGCGGCCACCGCGACGCTGAAGGACGTGCTCACCGCCACGCTCGACCTGGCCGAGGACATCACCGGCAGCCAGATCGGCTTCTTCCACTTCGTGGAGGACGACCAGACGACCCTCTGGCTGCAGGCCTGGTCCACCAACACGGCGACGAGGATGTGCACCGCCGAGGGGGCCGGGTCGCACTACCCGGTCGACCGGGCCGGGGTCTGGGCCGACTGCATCCGCACGGGCAGGCCGGTCGTCCACGACGACTACGCCTCGACCCCGGGCAAGAAGGGGCTGCCGGCGGGCCACGCCCACGTCGTGCGGGAGCTGACGATCCCGGTGCTGCGCGCCGGACGGGTCTGCGCGGTCCTTGGCGTCGGGAACAAGCCCTCCGACTACGACGACGCGGACATCGCGGACGTCTCCACGCTGGCCGACCTGGCCTGGGACATCGCCGCCCGGAAGCGGGCCGAGGAGGCGCTGGCGCTCTCCGAGGCCAGGTACCGGGGACTCTTCGACACGATGATGGACGGCCTCGTCGTGGTGGAGATGGACGGCACCATCCGGGAGTCCAACGAGACCTACCGGAAGATGCTCGGCTACACGGCGGAGGAGCTCCGGCTCAGGACGTACGCGCAGCTCACCCCGGAGCGCTGGCACGCGGCGGAAGCGAAGGTCGTCGCCGAGCAGGTCCTCCCCCGCGGCTTTTCCGAGGTCTACGAGAAGGAGTACCGGCGGAAGGACGGGTCGGTCTTCCCCGTCGAGCTCCGGACCTTCCTCCTCCGGGAGCACGGCCGACCCTCCGCCATGTGGGCCATCGTCCGCGACGTCACCGAGCGCAAGCAGTCCGAGCTGGCCACCCGGCGCCTGCACGATGAGGTCCAGCGCGAGCGGGACCTGCTGTCGGCCCTCCTCGAGAGCATGGGTGACGAGGTCTGGTTCGCCGACAACCAGGGACGCTTCGTGCTCGCCAACCCGTCTGCCCTTTCCCAGTTCGGCATGGCCGCGGCGGACGGCGTCGACGTCGAGGAGATGGCACGGTCTCTGGAGGTGCTCCGGGCCGACGGAACGCCGCGACCCGTCGCGGAGGCGCCGCCCCTCCGCGCCCTCCACGGGGAGGTCGTGGTCAACCAGGAGGAGCTGGTCCGGACCACGGCGACCGGGGAGCTCCGGAACCGCCAGGTCAGCGCCGCTCCGGTGAGGGACCGCCAGGGCAAGGCCATCGGCTCGGTCTCGGTCGTGCGGGACGTCACCGATCGCCGTCGCGCCGAGGCCGCCCTGCGCGCCAGCGAGCAGCGCTATCGTGACCTCGTCGAGCTCTCCCCGGACGCCATCTTCGTGAACCGCGCCGGCCGGGTGGAGTTCGTGAACCAGGCCGCGGTCTCCCTCTTCGGCGCCGGGCATGCAGACCCGATCGTCGGCCGATCGGCCCTCGAGCTCTTCCACCCCGATTCCCACGCCCTGGTCCGGGAGCGGATCCGCACGCTGCTCGCGGGATCGAAGGTGCCCGTGGTGCGCGAGCGAGTGCTCCGTCTCGACGGCTCCACGCGGGAGGTGGAGGTCGCCGCCGCGCTCTTCCACGACGAGCGGGGTCTCGCCATCCAGGTGGTCCTGCACGACGTGACCGAGCAGATGCGGCGCGAGGCGGCGCTGCAGGCCAGCGAGGAGCACTTCCGCGAGCTGGTCCGCTTCCTCCCGATCCCGATCGCCTTCAGCGACCCAGCCGGGAGGATCGTCACCCTCAACGACCGGTTCACCCATGTCCTGGGGTACACGCCGGAGGACATCCCCACCCTGGACGAATGGTTCACCCGCGCCCATCCGGACGCGGCGTACCGCAGGCAGGTCGTCGAGCGCTGGAGCGAGGCGTTCCGCAACGGCGCCGCCGTGGGTGGGGAGGTCGCGCCGGAGGAGTACTGGGTCACCACCAAGGACGGCGACGTTCGCGCCATGCTCATCTCCGGCGTTCCGGTGGGGGAGAACCTGCTCGTCGCCTTCGTGGACGTCACCCGACGGAAGCAGGCCGAGGAGGCGCTCCGCCAGAGCGAGCGGCGTTTCCGCCTCCTGGCACAGGAGCTTTCGCTGGGAATCTTCCAGGCCGGGCCCGACGGCAGGATGGCGTTCGTGAACCCCGCCTGGTGCGCGCTCACCGGCCTCACCGAGAAGGAGGCCTACGCCTCCGACCCCTGGAAGACCTTGCACCGGGAGGACCGGGATTGGGTCGCCCGGGACTGGTGGAGTGCGGTCGACGCCGGGAGGAGCTTCACGGCCGAGTACCGGAACGAGCTGCCGGACGGCAGGCAGGTCTGGGTCCGCTCGTTCGCCACGCCGATCCGCGACGAGGCCGGGACCGTGTCGGGATACGTGGGCGCGCTCGTGGACATCACCGAGCCGCGCGCGCTCCAGGCCAAGGTGGCGCTCTCCTCGCGGCTCGCCGCCATGGGAACCCTGGTCGCCGGGGTGGCCCACGAGGTCAACAACCCGCTCGCGGCCGGGATGGCCGACCAGGGGATCGCCCTCGAGCTGGCCCGCGAGGTCCGGGACCGGATCCTGGGGAGCGAACCCGTCGACCGCCCCTCCGAGGCGCGCCTGCTGGGCGAGGCCATCGAGGCCCTGGAGGAGGCCCAGGAGAGCGCCCAGCGAATTTCACGAATCGTGAAAAACCTGACCGCGTTCGGCCGCCCCGACCCGCGCCGCAGGCGGCTGCGGCTCGCCGACGTGGTGGCGGAGGCGATGCGCTGGATGCCCGCCTCGGTGGCCCTGGTGGCCCAGGTCACCGTGGAGGACGGGGGCGCCCCGGAGGTGGTGGCCTCTTCCGGCCAGCTGGAGCAGGTGGTGGTCAACCTGGTCACCAATGCGGCCAAGGCCATGCCGGAGGGGAAGCGAGGCCGCGTCCTCGTCCGGACGGGAGCGGGCGGGCCGGGCATGTCCCGGCTCGAGGTCGTCGACGACGGCCGGGGCATCGAGCCCGCCATCCAGGAGCGGATCTTCGAGCCCTTCTTCACCACCCGCCCGGCCGGACCCGGCCGGGGCATGGGGCTCGGCCTGGCCATCTGCCACGCCATCGTGACCTCCCACGGTGGAACGCTCACGGTCACGAGCACGGCGGGCAAGGGGTCCACCTTCCGCATGGAGCTCCCGGTGGCGCCACCGGAGGCCTAGAGGTGCACGTGCCCATCGCCATCCAGGACCGGATCCCGCACAACCACTGCTGGGGCTGCGGGACGCTCAACCCCCGCGGCCTCCGCATCAAGAGCTTCGTCGAGGGGGACGACGTGGTCTGCACCTTCCAGCCCTCCCCCGACCACATGGCCGGGCCCACCACCATCCTCTACGGCGGCATCATCGCGGCGATCATCGACTGTCACTCCGTGTGCACGGCCATCGCCGACGTCTACCGCGTCGCCGGGCAGGCCATCGGGACCGAGCCGCACCGCTGGTGCGTGACGGCCTCGCTGAAGATCGACTACCTGGCGCCCACCCCGATCGACCGGCCGGTGGAGTTGCGGGCGCTGGTGCGCGAGACCGGCAAGCGGAAGCGGGTGGTGGAGTGCTCGGTCCGGTCGGACGGCCGCGAGGTGGCCCGGGCCGAGGTGATCGCCGTGGAGGTCCCG